>NZ_JAMOKT010000037.1:0-74189 GCF_023656795.1 Parabacteroides caeci | reverse complement strand
TGGAATTATTACTCTAATATATTGATTTTCAAGGAGAATATAAAATAAAACAATGAGATAATTAACTGAATTATAAATTTTTAAAACCTGAATCAGAAGCTGTTTTCAACTCCTGATTCGCATGAATAGTATATCTGTAGAAAGACGCTAAAGGAGTAAATTACCCAAATGATGGCACTATTCTTTATATCGTTAAATCCATTTGTTACATGATATATATAAAGTTCCTACAGTAAGCATCCCTGATAAAACAATCCCTCCCATAATACGATATAGCCACTTTGCTGTTGAAATTAGAGTTGCAAGCAAACTATAATCAATGCAGGTCGCACCTTCAAAAGGAACTTGAGATAATCCTTCTTTTCTAATTTCTTTAGCACCGCTATATATATATGTGACGTTTCGTGCAAACTGTGGAGAAAAACCGAAATCAACCAAGGAAGCTAATGTGCCTACAGAAAGCATAATATAGTTCATTCCGACTTCTTCTGGACTCAATAATTTAAGTATTAAAGGTAATATTAGAACTCCAGATGCTACAGTGAAAAATTTAGCAAAATATCCCCACAAGACATCTTTCTTCGTAACTGTAATTCCGTCAAAATGCATAGTAAGTAAGCGTCCAATGTAAGCACTCAATTTAGGGCATCCCCCTTTGAAAGGGCACTTTTCAGTGCCCTAAATCGAGTTTTGTTAATAAATCAGCTTTGAATTTAACATTGGCTGGTAGCCAAAGTGATTTTGTCAGGAACCATGTTAACGTAATCCCTGCACCCGTTAAAGATCTTTTTGAAAAAAGCCCCGATAAAGTTTCAGATAGAACCGCCATGAAGCTTTACTGTTCCTATCATACTGTGATATGTTGCTGCCATCTCAGCACAACATTCAGATATAACACTTCTTATAGTGGTCATATTTACGCACCATGCACCAGGTCTCATCGCAGTTCACTATCGAATCCTTTTCCAAGGCCATGGCTTTCAGAACCATAATCATTTTGTCTAAATACATCTTACCCTTCTTCAGCCAGTTGTGAAGTGTGTTCTTAGATAGGGTCCATTCCCATGTCAGTCAGCTACTCCCCATAAAATCCTTGATCACTCATTTGTGACCATTTCAAATACATTTCTTTGTAATTTTCTTTTATAAACTCACGGATAATGCGTAGTTGTTTGTCCTTCAAATTGCCTTGTTCCTTTATTACTGTATCTCCATTTCCCTTAACAAAAAACTTAGCGGAACCAACTTCTGTTAAACGACGGTCACTTGCATGGACATGCATGGCTTCAACCACACAATGGGAAGTAAAATAAAGAAAGTATCCACATACCATAAAATCATAATATTTCGGCATATCAGCTATCCTCCTTCATATATTTTTGATTACGGGTCCAATATCCGATTACGATTTCTACCTCTACGTCATCCATGTTGGTTTCCAACACCTCACCATTGGGTCGTATCACCAAAGCGTGATTCGGGTTATTCAAACCAATAATCCGGATGTTTCCATCTTCCATCCACATGAAGGCATAGCCACACACAATCATGGAAGAGGATTCTAATATTTTATTTATTTCTTTATCTCTCAACATATCTTATTTCCACCGATTTTATTGGTTTCAAGAATACATGAGGATCTATATACAAATTTTGAAGAATCGGTACAAGATCTATATAATCTTCTATCTCACCGATATCCTTGTATTTCGCCATCACCACAATATATCCATTATCCCATTCTTTTACAGACGTATAACGTTCTAACTTAGGCGAAGTACGAAAACGTATATTTTGAAAGCCATAGCGGAAGGAGGACATGTCTCCATCACTGGACAACAGTGCCAAAGAGGATTTTTTCTTATCTGTATTGAATGCTTGCATATCAAATTGATTATATGCAAATATAGTCAATTCCTTTTTACAGCAAACATTTTTCCCTAAATATTCGATTGTCTTCCTCAACCCCTCGTCAAGCTTTATCTTGGATTCTCAATCCAGTTTCTCATACTCCGAATTCCGACTTATAAACTCCGGCACGATCGATTTCATCATTTTTACGGTTTCCAACTTTTCTACTTGGATTGCCAAATCTATTAAATGATCAATACTGGCTGATATCTCGGCAAAATCATATTCACGCACTTTCGCACGGAAAATTTTAGCATTTATGGTAGGAAGCGTATTTTCCTTAGTTGCCAACAACTCTTCATACAATTTCTCACCCGGACGAAGACCGGTATATTTTATTTCAATGTCTTTATCGGGAATAAGGCCTACCAACTCTATCATTCGACGTGCCAGATCGGCTATCTTTACCGGAGTCCCCATATCAAACACAAAAATCTCGTTCCCTTCTCCCATAAATGCAGCTTCCAAAACAAGACGACAGGCCTCCGGAATTGTCATAAAATAACGGATGATGTCTGGATGAGTGACGGTCAAAGGACCTCCTTTTGCCAGTTGGTCACGAAAACGAGGAATAACAGAACCATTGCTCCCTAATACATTCCCAAAACGAGTAGTGATAAATCGAGTTTTACCAGGATGGATTCCTTTATTTATCGCAATACTCAGACTTTGTACATAGATTTCGGCCAAACGTTTGGAGGCTCCCATCACATTCGTAGGGTTAACCGCCTTGTCCGTAGAGATCATGATAAATTTGTCTACATCATATTTTACAGACATGTCTGCCATATTACAGGTTCCCTGGACGTTGGTGTGCACAGCTTCGCAAGGGTTTTCTTCCATCAAGGGAACATGTTTATAGGCTGCCGCATGAAAAACATACTGAGGATGGAATCGTTTAAAAACACTTTCCACTCGAGCCAACATCCGGACATCTCCCATAATCGGAGTGAAAACAACTTCCGGATATCGATCTTCCAACTCCAGACGAAGAGTATGCATAGGTGTCTCGGCACTATCAAACAAGATCAATTGCTTTAATCCTAATTTACATAGTTGACGACAAAGTTCACTACCGATAGAACCGGCGGCTCCTGTAACCAGCGTAACTTTTCCTTTTAATTCACCTGCTATTTTTTTTAGATTGATATTTATTTCATCACGCCCTAACAGGTCTTCAATACGAATCTCAGGTAAATTATGCAGGTTGACTGTTCTGCTTTTTAACTCGTTCATTGCTGAAAATACCAACATACGAATCTTTTTTTTCTCGCAATAACGCACCAGACGTTCACTTTCTGCTTTTACGACATGATAGTCGGTAAACAAAATCGTCTTGATCCCTTTTCGATCCACTAATGCATTAAATTCCATCTGATTCTTGACAGAATAAACGGGATAGCCTCCTATACGAATTTTACTTCTCTCCCCTATTCGTATATATCCTCCAATCTGACAACTATCAGATTGTTTCCATAGAGAAATTACAGATGAGCTTGATGATGTATCTTCTTCCCTATAAATTAATAACTTCTCATTATTGGAAGCAATACTTCTAACTATCATGCTATACATCATTATTAATAAAGCACGAAACGTTGTCAGAATAAAGAAAGTCAGGAATAAATCAAGCAAACCTCCTAAAAAGATTTGAAGAAAAGATAACGAGTGGATAAAACAGGAAAGGGCTACAATCATCAAAGTAGCTTTCACAAAAGAGGCAATAGCAATACGCCCCGTCTCTGCAAAAGTTGAATGACGAATGACACCTTTATAGGTCTGGCAGGAAAGAAAACAAATTGTACTGCATAGGATGGAAAAGAGATTTATATAAATAAACTCACGTACCGGCAGACTTATTTTCAAAATATTGCCAAGGGTCGCAAATACTAAAAAAGTGGATAAAACCGAGAAAAACAGGTCTATAAAAAAGATTACCCAGCGATTGAAGTATTTTTGCTTCGAGAAGAGGATGATAAAATCACTGATTTTCAAAGCCTATATAAAGAAAAGGATGACTAAAAAAAACGATCGTTTTTTCTAGTCATCCTTTTTCTGTTTAAAATCATTAATCATTGATTAACAGAGATTTTGTATAAATCAGAGGAGAAATATTGATAATTAAGGTCATAATAATTCTGAAAAGGCTTTGATTATTGGATTATAAAGAATAATTTTGCACACGAATAAATGACTAGAAAAAACGATCGTTTTTTCTAGTCATTTCACTTCCACCTTGTCAATTATTGAATATTATTTATAAAGAAAGTTTACCTAAATTAGTTTTTGCACTCTCAGCATGATTTTAATCTTTATAGCCAAATCGGTTAAGGCTAGGAAGCTATTGGAGATCATGGAAGATTCCCCATTCTCCGATATTCCGTTCTTTCCGATCGAACGAAACACCGACTTTTATCAGTTTACGATGATCTATTCGATAAGGTAACAGGTATCCTTTATCGTTTATTTGTTGTAAAGCATCTTCTATACTTCCGTCCAACTTAAATTCAAAAACGTAAATGTATTCTCCGGTTTTGACAATTGCATCCGCACGGCCTTTGGCACTACGGACCTCTGCATCACAGAACTGCCCCATCAATTTAAAGATCAGATAAAAGACAACCTGGTAATGACGCTCTGTCTTGTCATTCAATTCATAAGGGAAATCCGCAAAAAAAGCACGCATACGTCGCATAAAAGCATCGACATCGCCGGACTCCAGTTCATGGACAAATTTACCGATATAGAAGCCTCTTGCTTCTTCAGTGATGGAAGAATAGAAAGGAGTGATAAAGTTTAGGAATCCGTAACGCACTTCTTCGTTTGGAAATTCCAGTTTATAGAGTTTAAAACGAGCATCGTATTCTTTGATTGTCAGATATCCGCTTTGATAGATTAACGGGATCGGGTTGTTCCGTTCAGCACGGTATTCGGTAAAAGCCGATGCTTGTGTCTCTACACCATCGATCAAAAGACGAAGGTCGTATTCACTTTTCTTCAATAACTCTACCAAAAAGGTGGGAGTTCCGGTCTGGAACCAATAATCGCCAAACTCTCTTTTGTCTAATGCACTTAACGTACTGAAAGGATTAAACACTCCCTCCCGGTTCGGATGAAAGTGGTAGCCGTCGTATTGCTTCACCATCATTTCAACTGTTTCTTCCCATGTCAGTGACTGCATTTGACCTAGCTGTTCCAATTCGGGACGCAAGTTCGCAGTTAACTCTTGATGTGTTATACCGCAAAGAGTTGCATAATTATAGTCGAGGCTTATATCATTAAGTTGGTTCAAATCACTAAAAACACTTACTTGTGCAAATTTAGTGACACCGGTCAGGAATACAAAACGCAGGTAACGGTCAGCACTTTTGAGAACGCCATAGAACGCTTTCATCGTACGCCGATAGGCTTCCATCAAAGATTCATTATTAATAGCCTGCAAAAGAGGTTTATCGTATTCGTCGATCAAAACAACTACCTGACGCCCGGTTTGTTCCCAGGCACGACGAATGACATAGAAAAAACGTTCTTCCGGAACACGCAATTTCATTTCATCTCCATAAACAGCTTCCCACATTTCCAAATATTGATTTAAAATAGCTACCAGATCTGCTTCCGTTTCATATTTACGGGCATTCAAATCAAGATGCAACACCGGATAAGTATTCCACTCCTGTTCTAATTTTTCAATGGCCAAACCTTCAAATAGTTCTTTTTTTCCTTGAAAATAGGCCTCCAATGTAGAAATCAGTAAACTCTTTCCGAAACGACGGGGACGACTGAGAAAATAAGGCTTTCCCTTCATCACCAATTCATAAATCAATGCTGTTTTATCGACATACAAATAGTTCCCATTCCGAATATCTTCAAAATCTTGTATTCCTATCGGTAATTTACGACTCATCATTATACGCTATTTTAACTTATATCTAGTTGTTGTACAAAGATAAACATTTATCCGTATAAAGCGGAAACAACCAACCAATTAATATCGACCACAACAGAATATCCAAAAAAAATCAGCCAAGTAGCAAACCCATATACTACCTGGCTGATTTTATTTTAAGAATTCCAGATCAAATCAGGAAAGAAAATCATTATTGAGGCATCGGAGCAGCCGAAGGCGGAGGTGTCTTTGTCCCCCACTCTTTATTGGCTCTCGGACCCATTTCAAGTTCAAGCAGGCCGCCTTGGGCGATGTCGCTGTGCTGGAACCAGGGCTGGTTCAGGACTTCCCCGTTCAAGCGGGCCGACTGCACATATTTATTTTCTTCGGAAGCGTTGTTTGCTTTGATCTCAAACGCATTGCCGTTTCCCAGGTCGATCTTCACATCGGTAAATACCGGGCTACCTATATTATAGGTAGGCGAACCGGGAGTAACCGGATAGAATCCCATCTGGCTGAACACTACGAAAGCAGACATACCACCGCCGTCTTCATCACCGGGAACGCCCATCACGTCGTTACGGAACCACTGGTTCAACAGCGTACGGATACGTTTCTGTGTCTTCCAGGGCTGACCGGCGTAGTTGTACAGATACGGGATATGCAAACTCGGTTCGTTGGCCATCGAGAACATACCTACGTTGCCGGTATGGTCGGGAAGGAAGGAATAAAAACTCCATTTGGACATACCGAGCGGTTCGTTGAACATGGAATCGAGATCCAAAACAAATGCTTTGTCACCACCGATCATAGAGATCAGGTCGCCGATGTTATGCTGTACGTCCCAACGATACACATAGGCATTGTTCTCATCGTAATAATCGCGGGCACCCAGGCCACCGTCATAACGGTAATCCATCGGTTCGATGAACTTGCCGTCCTTATCCTTCGGATGGAAGAAACGGGTTGCGGGGTTGAACAGGTTGCGGTAGTTGTAGGATTCGCGCAGGTAATGTTTGGCTTCGTCAGTCTTACCCAGTTCGGCTGCGATTTGTGAGAGACACCATTGGTCGTAGGCTGTTCCCAGCGTAACGGCTACCGGCTGGCGTTTTTCCCAGATAGAGACGTTGGCTACCGTTTCCTTTTCGCCGGGTTTCAATGCGGGGATATAACCGTGTTCCTTATAGAAATCGTCCAACCATCCGGCAGGGGCAGCCGACCAGGGGATCAGTGTTTTCTCTTCGATACCTTTCTTTGAAGCAATATAAGCCTTTTCCAGGTCGAAGCCGCGTAAACCTTTCTTCCAGGCATCGATCACGGTGGCTACGGCATGGTTGGAGTTCATACGGCGGGAGTCGCCGGTTACTTCCGGGAAGGTCGGCATCCAGTTCGTACCCATCTGTTCTGCCATCAGCAGGAAAGAGTTGATGATATCGCTTTCACGTTCGTTATCGATCAGGATACGCAACGGGTGGGTTGCACGGTAGGTATCCCAGATCCAGTCGTCGGTATAGAACGGACGACCGCCGTCTTCATGGATCTGACCGTCGAAGGCACTGTAGTAACGGCCGTCTTCGCTCAGGTTGACCGGACGTTCGTAGCAACGGTATAAAGAGGTATAGAATACGGTCTTGTCGTCGTTGGTTCCGCCTTGTGTCTGGATTTTGCCAAGGGCATCGTTCCAGTCGTTGCGGGCGATCTTGGCTACAACGTCCACATCATAGGCAGCAATCTCACGTTCGAGGTTCTTCTTTGCCTGGTCTTCGCTGATGAAGGAGATACCGTAGCGCACACCGAGTTTCTTTACGTCATTTCCGTAAGAAAGGACAAGGGCAGCGTCTTTACCTTCTACCGACGTTTCACCGTATTTCACGGTGTTATCTCCCAATACGCCACATTGTTGCGGAGCTTTGTCTGTTTCGGCATAGAGATAGACTTTCGTCTTCCGGTCTACGAACTGGTAACCGCTGACGCTCTTTCCATCGCTCTTCAACTGTCCGTTACGGCTGTTGAAGATCAGATAGGCTGGCCCTTCTCTTTCAAAAGTGATGCCATAGACGGCACTCTGATGCGAAGGGGCGAAGTCTACATCTATATTATTATCGTCCAGATATACCTGGTAACGATACGGATAGATCTTCTCATGGTCATAACTGTAATTGATAACCGGCTTCAATCCGGATTCTTCTCCCTGATACGGGCTCAGATTAAAAGCAGAACTTCCGCGGTGGCTGGTTACGATAACCGGCAACCCGCTCAACATATCACCTGTAAAGTCGGCACGCTCCGGATAGACACGGAGCATACTGTTAGGTAAATGTACGGTCGGATAGGTAGGCACCAGCAAGTGACTGATGTTTCCCATATAGGGATTGACATAGTCTACCGGGCTTTTCTGCTCCGACGGGAGACCTCCTCCGGCAGCGCAGGAGGCCAGTAAAAAAGCTGAAGCCAGCAAGGCAACAGATGTCTTGATTTTTTTATTCATCTTTTTTCTGATATAAAGTTTATAAATTATTATTCGGCCGACTTAGGACGGTTTTCCGGTGCCGCACCAAACTGCTTGTTCGGTGTGTTTCCCATAACAAACGTCAGGTTCCCGCCTTTCATGATGTCATCATACATTATATATGACTTCTCGTAAGGCTGTCCGTTCAATGTAACCGATTGGATATAAATATTGTTTTTATTGTTATTCTGAGCTACAATATCAAATGTCTTACCCTCTTTCAAACGTAGCGAAGCCTTCTCAAACAAAGGACTGCCGAATACGAATACGCCATTTGAAGGATTCACCTGGTAGAATCCCAGGGCTGACATTACATGCCAGGCAGACATTTGTCCGCAGTCTTCGTTACCGATGATACCTTCCGGCTGGTCCGTATAGAACTCATCCTGGATAAAGCGAACCTTCTCGGCCGTCTTCCACTGTTCGCCGGCATAAGGATACAGATAAGCAACATGGTGACTCGGTTCGTTACCATGGGCATACTGGCCGATCAGACCGCTGATATCACTGGATGCCCCCTCTCCCATGTCACCTTCAACAAGGAACAAAGAGTCGAGTTTTGAAATGAAAGCGGCATCGCCTCCCAATATGTCAATCATGCCTTCCGGATGCTGGGGTACAAAGAATGTATATTGCCAGCCTGTTCCTTCCGTAAAATCGCCTACACCGTGTATGGAACGGAAAGGATCATACGGCGTACGCCAGCTACCGTCGTCCATCTTCGGACGGACAAAGTTGATGTCCTTATCGAAATACTGCGCATAATATTTACCTCTTTTCAGGTAATTGTCGTAATCGTCTTTCTTACCCATTTTCTTTGCCATCAATGCAATGCCCCAGTCATCAGCAGCATATTCCATGGCGATGGAAGTCGCTTCATGCACTTTATCACAGGGGATATATCCTTTTTCCAGTACATAAGGCACGGCATTCTGTTTTTTGTTGGTAGCTGTTCCGGTTATCGCCTGGAAAGCACGTTCCGGATCAAAACCCTTGAAACCTTTGAGGTAAGCATCAGCCACAACAGGCACAGAGCTATATCCCGGCATACAATTCGTTTCGCCTCCTATCAGATGCCAGATCGGTAATTTACCCTGCTGGTCGTAGATGCTCAGGAAAGAATTGACGATATCGTCTACTTTCTCCGGCGCAATAAGGGTGTAAAGCGGGTTCAGAGTACGATAGGTGTCCCACAGGGAGAACGTAGAATAGTTCGTCCAGCTGTTATTGGAATAGATCTTATCATCCTGTCCACGGAACTCACCGTTCACATCACAGTACAATGTCGGAGCAATGAACATGTGATAGACAGAAGTATAAAATATCTTTTTAGCCTTTTCGTCCTGTGTATCTACAGCGACGCAAGCCAACTGGTCGTTCCATTTCTTCCGGGCATCCTGATGAACCCGGTCGAAATCCCAATGCGATAATTCCGCCTGCATATTCTTCAAGGCATTTTCACAACTGACAGAAGAAATAGCCACCTTTGCCAATACATTTTCAGGATTGTCTTTAAAGGTAACAACCCCTTTTACACCTTCGCCGGTCAACTCATCGTTACCGGCCGGGGCGTCATCGTTGAAAACCTGCAAAGAAGCAACCGGCTGGTCAAACTGCATGGTGAAGAATACTTTATGCTGCGGACTCCATCCATGAGAGAAACGGTAACCTTCCAAGGTGTATTCGTCTTTCTTTTTCAGATAAGTCTCGTAAGAGCGATCGCCGTTCCCTTCTTTCAGGTTGATCAGCAGATGCCCCGGTTTGCCCTTCGGGAAAGCATACCGATGCAGGGCGACACGTTCGGTTGCCGTCAGTTCCGCCTTCACGCCATTATCCATCAGCAAAGAATAGTATCCCGGAGAAACCGCCTCATTCTCATGTTTGTAGTAAGAGGAACAGGCACCTTCTATATTGTCCTGTTCACCGCGTGCCGTACGGACTTCTCCGGTAAACGGCATCACAAGGATATCGCCCAGGTCGGCACAACCGGTACCGCTCAGATGCGTATGGCTGAAACCGATAATCACGCTGTCGGAATAATGATAGCCCGAACACCAGTCCCATCCTTTATGAATATTCTGCGGCCCAATCTGTACGGCCCCGAAAGGCACGCTGGCACCCACAAATACATGGCCGTGTTCACCTGATCCGATATAAGGATCCACATAAGATACATAGTCTGTTATTTTCTCTGTCTTCTCCGGTGCCTGGCAGGAAAAGACGAAAGATGCCAGGCATATAGCTACGCCTGACATCATCCATTGTTTGTTTAATTTCATCTTAGTATTCAATTCTGTATTTATTTTTTCTTCTTTTCATCCACTGAGAATGAATAAGGGAAGTCTTCCGGGTTAACACCTCTGTTCAGGTTGGGTTTGTCGCCCATCTTAATATCGAGGACACCGCCTTTCAGCAGTTCGTTGTGGTCGAGATAGTTCTTGGTATAATTGACGCCGTTGAATGACATCGACTCGATATAGATATTCTTGTCGCTGTTTTCGGGAGCGTTGATCACCAGGTTCTTTCCATTCTCGAAATGCAGTGTTGCCTTCTTGAACAACGGGGCGCCCAACACATACTGCGTAGTACCCGGAGCCACCGGATAGAATCCCAGGGCTGAGAATACATACCAGGCGGAAGTCTGGCCGTTGTCTTCGTCACCGCAATAACCGTCAGGTGTCGGAGTATACATCTTATTCATTACGTCACGTACCCAGTACTGCGCTTTCCAAGGTTGTCCAGCGTAGTTATACAAGTAGATCATATGCTGGATCGGCTGGTTGCCATGTGCATAGTTACCCATGTTCATGATCTGCATTTCGCGGATCTCATGGATTACCTGTCCGTAGTAACTGTCGTCGAACAATGGCGGAACAGCAAAAACAGAATCAAGCATCATCACAAAAGAGTCTTTGCCACCCATCAGGTCGATCAGTCCCTGCGGATCGTGGAAGACAGACCAGGTATAATGCCAACTGTTGCCTTCGGTGAAAGCATCCCCCCACTTCAACGGAGAGAACGGTGACTGGAAAGTACCGTCGGCATTTTTTCCGCGCATCAGTTTACTTTCCTTGTCATACAGATTCTTATAATTCATGGCACGTTTAGCATACAGGTCGAGTTCTTTCTTCGGGCGGCCCAGTTCTTTGGCGATCTGATAAATACACCAGTCGTTATAAGCATATTCCAGTGTACGGGCTGCGTTTTCATTGATCTTGACATCGTAAGGCACGTATCCCAGTTTGTTGTAATACTCATGTCCCAGACGACCGGTGGAAGACACTGTCGGGTGTACGTTTTCCGTTCCGTGGATCAGGCCTTTGTACATCGTTTCCAGGTCATCGACCTTTACGCCCTTCATATAAGCATCTACCAGGATGGAAGCCGAATTGTTACCCACCATGCAACCACGGTGTCCCGGACTTGCCCATTCGGGGAAGAAGCCGCTTTCCTTATAGGTATTGATCAGACCTTCCTGCATTTCCTTGTTCATAGACGGATACATCAGGTTCAGGAACGGGAACAGGGCACGGAACGTATCCCAGAAACCGGTATCGGTAAACATATAACCGAGCAATACTTCTCCGTTGTACGGACTGTAATGAACTACATTTCCGGCTGCATCGATCTCATAAAACTTACGCGGGAAAAGCAATGAACGGTACATGCAGGAATAGAACGTACGGTACTGGTCCAATGTTCCGCCTTCTACCTCGATCTTTCCCAAGACATCGTTCCAGGCTTGTTTACCTTTAGAAACCAGGGTGTCGAAATTATCATTACCCAATTCTTTCATATTTACAGCAGCCTGGTCGAAGCTGATGAAGGAAGAAGCCACCTTGGCCTGAACGATTTCGCCTTTCTTCGTCTTGAAACCGATCACGGCACCCACATGGCTGGAAGCTTGTTCTTTCGAACCTTCTTTCAGCGTGTTGTCGGCAAACGTCGCTTCGTAGGTAAAAGGTTTATCGAATTCAATAATAAAGTAGTTCTTGAAGTTCTCAGGAACACCGCCGCTATTCTTGGTAGAGTAACCGATAATCTTGTTTTCTTCCGGAATGACTTTGATATAAGAACCATTATCCAACGCGTCTACCACAATGTAGGAATGATCGTTTTCCGGGAAGGTGAAACGGAACAGAGCGGCACGGTCGGTCGGAGTCAGCTCCGTTACCACATCGTGATCGGCCAGATAGGCTTTATAATAATAAGGTTTCACCACTTCACTCTTATGGGAGAACCAGCTGGCACGTTTATCCTGGTCAAATTCAGGAGCGCCCACAACGGGCATAATGGCAAACTGTCCGTAATCGTTGATCCACGGACTTGGCTGGTGGGTTTGTTTGAATCCTCTTATCTTATTTGCGGTATATACATACTGCCATCCGTCTCCCATCTTTCCTGTCTGGGGAGTCCAGAAGTTCATCCCCCAGGGACGGGCAATGGCGGGATAAGTGTTTCCTGTCGATAGTTCAAAGCTCGATTGAGTTCCCATCAACGGCATTGCATACTCTACCGGGTCAAAGGCGTCGTTACCGAGAGCTGCCATAGCTGGCTTTCCAATCCAGGCCGTCATCGCGACCAAAGCAATAGCCAATACATTTTTCTTATTCATGTTTTCTTATTTTGGGTTGAATTTACAAGTTTAAATGAAGCCAAATCATCAAATTCATTATTCACACAAAGATAAAGACAATCCGGAAGAGAAAGAATACAAATATCTTTAATTCATATACAAAATCACATAAAGGGACTCTTTTTAAGGGAAAATGAAGTCCAAACCTAGTCTTCGGTACATAAGCGACCTTGTAATCTTAATACTTCCAGGCTAAATTTCTGTCTGACAGGAGCTGTTCCTGATCAGTTGCCTATAAAAACTGTAGCCGACACTGTCGACAAAATAAACGACAGTGTCGGCAATGTTTTCGACAGCGTCAACAATATTACCGACAGCGTCGGCAACAGATTACATCGGCAAGCAAATGCAATCAGACGCCATGTCATCACGATTACTTCGAAGAGTAACCGGAGTTTTGAGTCAGGTGGGGATTACGCTGCATTTCATTTACTGAGATCGGCCATAGCAGGTCGGTTTCCTTAAACGTAGCACCGGAAGCATTCTGGGCTCCTATCAAATCTACATAATATACCCGGCCGGCTTCTGTTTTGGAGATCACCGGGAATTTGCCCGTACGCACGCAATCATCCCAGATCTTGTATTCCAGCGGGAACTCACGCAAACGTTCGGTCCAGCAGGCTTCGATAAATGCCTGTTTCGACAGCTTCTGCAAATCGGCGGCAATCTGGCCGGCTGTTTTACCTTCCATATCGGCACGGGCCTGCACCTGTGCCAGATATCCGGCAGCTTCGGCCGTGACTCCCTGGCTTTGGGCAATGGACTCCGCTCCGTCCAGCAAGGCTTCGGCGTAGCGGAAGATATTCCAGTCTTTTGTGCCCTTACCTGTACTCAGCAAAGCGTCTTCATCATAATAATACCAGCATCCGGCATTCTTGGAAGACCAGGTCGCTCCCGTGTTCGGGTTAGTGTATTCCCAATGGAAGAACTGGTTCGGCTGAACGCGCAAATCGTTCTTGTCATACACATTCAGAAATTCATCAACAGGGCCATAGACACGTTCGAAAATCGAATAGGTACCGAATACGGACACGGCACTTGAATTAAAGGCATATGTAGGGAACCAGTCGCTTGTATTCACTGCGTTGTCGTATTCCTGGGCATAGATCACTTCATCGAGATCATCGGTCGAACGCAGCTTGTTGAAAGCACTGTTCATCTTGAGGTCGTCATTCTGAACCAGCTTATGGGGCGAGTCGATCACTATTTTTGCGTACTGGGCGGCATCAGCATATTTACCCTGCTGCATATACACGGAAGTCAGCATCATAGCGGCGGCATACCGGGTGATCCGGTGAGAGTTGTCGGCAAATTTTGCAGCCGGCAACACATCGGTCGCCTCTTTCAGGTCGGCTTCGATCTGGGCGTAAATGGTTTCGGGCGCCGTACGTTCAAGTTCCATGTTCTCTGCAATAACATAAGGTTCCGTATAGAAAGGAACTGCTCCGAATGTTTTCACCAGATAGAAATAATTGAATGCACGGAAGAACTTGGCCTCCCCGATCAAGCGGGTCGATACCGCCTCTTCCATCTTTATATCCGGAATATTTTTAATGGCTGCGTTTGACACGTTGATCGCTTTATAACAGGCATCCCAGATTCCGTCCATCGTTCCTGAGATTTGCATAGTGTATTGCTGGCGGTTCAATTCGCGGGAATACTTACAAACGATCTCCTGCCCTTCATAGCTGTTCAGAAAATAACCAGTGAGCAGTCCGGTAATGGAGGCAAAACTTCCGACATAAGCACTCGGCGCCGATGCTATCTGCCGGATAGCACCTGTACGGTACAAATAGTTGACGTTGGCCAATGCCTGCGCTTCCGTTGTATAATAACCGACAGTAGTCAGCTGGCTTTTAGGCTTTTCATCCAGAAAATCACTACATGCCGTAAAGCTGAACAGTCCGGCACATAAAATCGCGGTTGTCAATATCTTTTTCATATTTTAATCGTCTTAATTAGTTAAATGAATCAGAAAGTCACATTAACACCGAAAGTAAACGTACGTGCTCTCGGATAAGAGAAGAAAGTCATGTTCTGACCGAACTTGCCGGCTCCCTTGTCCGTCGAGCTGGTTTCGGAAGTCGATTCGGGATCGTAGCCCAGGAAATCCTTAGAGACAATCTGGAACAGGTTATTACCACTAGCATACAGGCGCAAACCGGACAAACCGAGTTTCTTGACGGCATTCTTTTCAAATGTATATCCTATCTGCAACATATTGCAACGCAGATAAGAATCGTTGGCAACCCATTGAGAGTCAGTTGTCGTATCCTGACCGGCATGTTTTTCTCCGTTATGGTCGCCGCTTTGCAGATAGATCATCTGCTGCATGGTTCCCGGATTTGTTCCGTCATAGGCATCATACAGGATATTCTTCAAGCCGTTGGTTATACCGAAACGGTCATAAGTTGAGTGGAAGAAACGCTGCAAGGTTTCAACGCCCCATACAAACTGCAAATCCAGTGTAAGATCAAAATTCTTGTAAGAGAAATTGTTGATCCAGCTACCCGTCCAATCCGGTAATCCTTTACCGATGATCTCTTTTTCGGAAGAGCGTTTTGCACGGCCTACCTGATTCTTTTCGCAATTGCCGGCTTCAAAGTCTTCTATCGTATAAACGCCGTAACGTTGCAGGCCATAAAAGCTACCCATACTTTCTCCGACACGCAGGATACTGCCGCCGTTTACCCAATCGTACAGATAAACATCGGCATCGGTATCACCCAGAGCAAGGATCTTATTTTTGTTATAGTTCAGGTTTACTACTGAGTTCCAGTTGAATTCTTTACTACGTACCGGAGTTGCATTCACCATCAAATCCATACCCTGGTTTCTTACTGCTCCGATATTTTTAAAGATCGTGCTGAATCCTGTTGAGTGAGGAACCGGGCAGTCCAAAAGCAAGTCGGTCGTTTTCTTGTTATAATAAGCTATATCCAGGTTCAAACGGTTCTGGAAGAAGCCGATATCGAAACCGATATCAAACTGCCCTGTCTTTTCCCATTTCAGATCCGGGTTCGACATGGTCTTGATATAAGACCAGGGAGCACGTTTACCGTCAATCAGATGCGTTCCGGCATCCGTCTTACCCAACGAATTGTACGGGCCGATTTCAGAGTTACCGGTCAAACCATAACTGGTGTGCAGTTTCAGGTTGCTTATCACTTCACTGTCGGACAGGAAATCTTCCTGAGAGATATTCCATGCCAGACCGGCAGAGGGGAAAAAGGCATATTTATTGTTATCACCGAATTTGGAAGAGCCATCGACACGGCCGGTAACGGTTGCCGAGTAACGATCTTTATAGGTATAAGCCAAACGCAGAAAATAAGAGTTCATAGCCCAACGTTCCCAACTTGATTCCGGACTGCCTGGATTGGTTCCGACAGCCATGTTGTTGTCTTCGTAGAAGTCGTCAGCAAAACCTTCCGTACGGGATTTGTTCCAACGCTGTGTGCGTTCCTGCCAGGATAAACCGGCCATGGCGTTTATGCGGTGATCGCCGAATACTTTACTGTAAGTCAGGTAAGTTTCTTCCTGCCAGTAGAGTGAGTTCCAGTTCTGATATTCAGCCCAACCGTTAGGCATGGAGATATTATTCAGGGAAATGGAAGAATATCCCCTGTAGGTTGCATTATGGCTGTCGATACCGAACTGGGTCTTCAGGTCCAGGCCGTCCATCAGATGGAAAGTCAGCGCAGCATTACCGAATATCTGCGTATTATATCGCATACGTTTCTGCAAGTCCAGGATCATAGCCGGATTGGACATGCCCTCCAGACCGAAATAATTGCTTTCGCTCAAAGAAGTGGTGCTTGTCGTATAATCACCATTGGCATCATAGACCGGCAGCCAGGGAACCATCTCGATCATGGTACGGCGGGCATCTTGTCCGCCGCCGTCTTCCGGAGTATAGCGTCCCCATGTATGGTTAACCAACAGGTTAACAGCCGTAGACAACCAGGGAGTCGGATTGGCATCGTAAGCGACCTTGGCATTCAGACGTTTGTTATACGTATTATTAACAATACCCTGCTGGTCGGTATAATTCAGGAAAGCACCCATAGAAGAGTTCTTGCCGGCCTGCTGTATGTTTATCTGATGGTTATGTGAAACAGCCGTACGGGTAGCTTCATCCTGCCAGTCAGTATCATACAAAGGATTACCGTTTTCATCGAAATAGTTACGGTCATGGAACCAATAGGAACGGTCCAACGACCAGTCTTTCCCCATATAGGTATTCTCATTCTCCAACCCTTTCATGAAAGTGTCTACCCATTCCTGCGAATTCAGCAAGTCCATCTTACGGGCAATATGACTGACGCTGACCGACCCCTGATAGCTGATAGAGGTTCCTTCGCCGTCTTTCTTTCCCCGTTTGGTTGTGACCATAATAACTCCGTTGGCACCACGTGCACCGTAGATGGCAGCAGCAGAAGCGTCTTTCAACACTTCCATGGATTCGATATCATTCGGGTTAACCAGTCCGAAGTCTTCCATCACGACACCGTCCACTACATATAACGGTTCGGAAGAAGAGTTGATAGTAGCCATACCACGGATAATGACACGGTTCGCATAGGCTCCCGGCTGACTGGAGTTCGAGAAGATATTGACACCGGAGACTTTACCGCGCAGGTTATCCAACGCGCTGAAGTTCTGATTCTTTGTCAGTTCCTCTCCTTTGGCAACTCCGATAGACCCTGTTACATCCGATTTGCGCATTGTTCCGTAGCCGACAACAACGACTTCATCCAGCGCCTGTGTATCTTCTGTCAGCACAGCACTGACGGTCGACTGGCCGTTTACCGGAACTTCGCGGGTCAGATAGCCGATATAAGAGATCACCAATACCGCTTTATCCGGAATCTCCAGGGAGAATTTACCATCGACATCCGTGATCGTACCGTTGGTTGTTCCTTTCACTACCACATTGGCACCGATGACAGGCTCTCCGGACGAATCGGTTACCGAACCGGTTACTTTCTTACCTTGCTGCTTGATAGAAAGCAAACTGTTCTTCGTCAGTACAATATAATCATTCTCAAAAGCGAACTTTACTTCCGAGTCTGCAAAAGCGTCATTCAGGTATTGGGCAACGGATTTACTTCCGGCTTTTACAGGAATGGTTTTATTCACATCTACTTCATTTTTACTATAGACAAACAGATAATCTGTCTGCTGTTCAATCTGATCTATAAAATTAGCGATAGTCATATTCTTTCCGCTCATATTCACTTTCACGTTTTGCGAACTGGTCTTTGAAGCAAAGGAAGAGAATACACAAAGGGAAAGCAGAATGGCTGAAATTCTCATAACATTTAGAATTTTCGGTTCTTTTTTCATAACTTTGTTTCCATTATTTGTTAATACTTAATTACTTTGATTACGTGTTAGCATGCGGCCGAATGGATGCGGGAACGTCTTTCGGCCGTTTTTTTATTCTTTATATTTCCATAGGCAAATGATGATTTAAAGGTTGAACATATTTTATTCTCTCAGTCTTTATCGTATTATAATATTATTGTTTTCTTCATCTTTAATATAAGTGAAATAATAGACTTTCCGCAGTGTACGGAGTGCACTTTCCACCCCATCCCTCTGCCGGAATTTTCCACTAAACTTATATTTCATGAGCTTGCTGTTATTGACCGTTATCACAATATCATAATATAATTCAAACTTCTTTATTATGTCTTCAAACGGGACGTCATCAAAGGCATAAATACCTTCTTTCCACAGCAGAAAATCGGTATTGCCCATAGGGCGTTTCACTAATTTATTATCTTTTAATTCCACACATTCGTTTGGATTCATAAACAGCGCCTTTTCCTCGTTCATACGTTCATATACTTTCACCGAACCTTCCAGCAATGCCGTATTAAATTCTTCCCGGCCTTTATAGGCAAATACATTGAACTTCGTTCCCAGGACTTTTATATCCAGTTTCTCCGTTGACACCACAAAAGGTTTATGTTCATTATGTTCAACATCGAAAAAGGCTTCCCCGTCCAGTTCCACTTTACGTTCTTCACGGGCAAAATGATTCGGATAGCGGAGCGTGGAACGGGCGTTCAACCAGACAGTCGTTCCGTCGTGCAGTTTCACCATCGCCCGTTGTCCGGACGGGGTCGTAAATTCCTCGTAAGTGACCATTTCTTCTGCCGGTTCCCGGTCATTCATGACCATCCAGGTCGAGAGAATTGTTATACAAATGGCAGCGGCATAACCGGCAGCATGTTTAATGATATGTATCGGATAACGCTTTTTCCTGCAATGGGTCTGTTTGAAAGCGGCTAATTTATCCACAGCCTCAAATTCGTCATTTTCATTTGGTAACCAGGAAGATAAAGCATACAGGTTCTGTACAGAAGAAAAGTCTTTCCTCAACTCTTCATCTGCCTGGATCATCGAGAATAACGACTTTCTTTCGGCTGCCGTTATTTCTCCTTCAAAGTATTTTGTTATTAAAATGTGCATTTTCCGGCTTTTATACAAGGAGAGCGTTTCAAAAGCGATTTCCTCCTAAAGCCGTTGTACAAATAAATATTATTTAACATCTAAAAGAAAGAGTAGCAGGGGCAAATAGTCCTTCAACTCTACACGGAGTTTTCTCAGGGCAATGGTCATCTGGTTTTCCACCGTACTTACGGTTAAGTTAAGTTCATTGGCTATCTCACGGTTTCTCTTTCCTTCGATACGGCTTTTAAGAAATACCTGCCGGCAGCGTTCCGGAAGTTTATTGATTGCCGTCATCAGTATTTGTTCTATTTCTTCATCAGAAGTAAAAGAGTAATTCAATAATTCAAGGGCGGTTAACTTCGCACTAAGCTCCTGTTTATATTCATCTGCTATTACCTTGTGCCTGAGGTAATCCAGGGATTTATTTTTAACCAGAGCGAAAAGATAGGAGACTAAACTGATCTGTATATCCAACACTTCCCTCTTTTCCCACAACAGGAGAAAAACATCCTGTACTATATTCTCCGCATCTTCGTCAAACAATACATATTCTTTAGCAAAACGGAACATACGGGAATAATATAGAACATAGATTTTGTCAAAATTATTCCGTACATCTTTCAGCAAAATATCTGTATTTTCCACTTGCATTTTTATATCAGGAGTTACTATTCTTTACAGAATACCATAGACATGAATGTTATAATCACAGCAAAGATATAAAAGATACTTTCACGGCAATAAAGTTCAGGTAAGAAATATTTATTTACCAAACGTATCAAGGGGAATAATAAAAAAATGCCACTTATGAAAATCCTTTATTACAGAAGGATAGTTTCATAAGTGGCATTGCTTTATCTTACAGATAGATTACCAGGAAAGTTTTATAAACTTATTCTCCCAGGGGACAAAGTCGGTTGTTGCATTTCCGGCAACCGGGTCTCCCACTACATCACAAACAGTGACTTTCGTAAAGTTGACCTTATCGGAAGTAACGGCAAATTTAGCCGGTTTTCCTGCAATCTCACGCAACTGAAGCATCACGGCGTTTTCTCCTTCAACAGGTTTCATATTCACCAACAACAAATTGTCGGATGAGATATTGAACACGGAAGCAGGAGATACAACTTTGCTTCCCTTCGCTCCCGCCGGCAATACGCGGGTCAGGAACGGGATGCGGTTCTCCCAGGCAAAACGGGTGGCATAACCAATCGAGTTGTCTTTGCTTGAATTGATAAAGTAACTCCATTGCAGTTCACCCATCTGGTCGGCATTGAAATTGGTTACCCAATAGTTGTTCATCGACCAGGAATACATATTGGTGGACTGGGGAACAGCACCAGCCTTATAGCGTCCGGTGTTGATTGCCCCGAACTGCATCAACGGTATTTCAGGGCTGCCCATCACTACCTGCGATTCGCTGTTACGCGCCGTAGCAAAGTTCTGGACGGTATACCAGTCGTTCGATGAACCGGGAATCTGGTCTACACCCGCTTCGATCGTTCCGCCGGGAACATCCAGGAATATCTTTCCCTGATTCACCTCAAACGGAAACGAGATATAGACAGCTTCGGGATCGGTAATGGCTTTTTTACGCAGACGGTAAACAATATCGATCTTCTTTGTCACATTAAATACACGGAACTCGACCATCAGGTTGTTCGGTTCACGACCGGCAACAGTCTCGCCACGGAAACGATACGTATCCCAGATCGCTCCCTTTTCGTAACGCTCGAAACGAATCCGTTCGGGACGGCGGCGAAGGAATTGCGGTGCGCGATACTGTTCCATCGGATGACGGCTGTCGATGATCTCGTAGATAAATTCGCCCAGCTCCCACTCGGCATTCGGGGTAGTCAGCTCCTTGTTCAGTTCCTTGTCGAACAGTTTACTGATGGTTCCCTTGCGTGAGTTGAAATCGATGGCATACCAGGGATTCTCGACATGAGCATTCTCCAATTTATCTGCCAATTGCACGGCAGGACGAGGCTCGTCTTTTACCTTTATATAATATTGGGCATACCCGAAGGCAGGTACGTCTTTCACGTAAAGCGACCAGTAAGTACCGTCCGAACGGCTTTCCGCCGGTTGCGCAGGAATGATATTCCCGGAGGCATCCACTATTTCGAAGGCTTTCTCGCGAGGTAATATCTGGTGATCGATATACACTTTGGCTATACCGCTATACGCCCAGTTCAACGTATTGAAGACAGCCACCGAGGGATATTCAGCTTTCGGAACAAACGACTGTAATAATCCCATCGTCACTTCTCCCAGCAAACCGGAATGACGGTAAGCCTCCCAGGCATACGATTGTTTCAGGGAACGCTGCTCCCAGGTTTCCTTGCAATAGGCATCACGGACGCTTTCGCTGTAACCGAATGTATGTTCATCATAAAACAACAGGGCCTTGTTGATGTCGTATATCTGGTTACCGATCTGAGAAGGAAGTTTGGCTCCCAGCATACCGGCAAAAGACAGACCTGCCTGGTTGGCGATAATGTCCGAATGGGTGATACGGGAAATAGCCGCTTCACGGGCACCGGAAGCAAAACCATCCGTCCACCAGTCGGGCCATGCGCCACGGATGGTCTGTATCTTATCGGCATAGTTCGATTCCACCTCTTTGATGAACTCGCTAGCCACAGCTGTACGTATTTTAGGCCATTCATATTTCTCATTCCATTTCATCAGCATCTCGCAACTCTTTGTCGAAGGAGGTGAATTATCCGTGAAATAACCGGAATGCTGGGCAGCAACGATATCGTACGGATAGTTTTTGGCTTCCATCTCTCCTAGATAATTCAGTACACGTTCCTCGAACTGTTCGAAGTTATCAGTATGGATGCCAAAGAAGTTACCCATATTATAATGTTCGGCACGATAGGCCAATACCTTCTTTCCCGAAGGCGATTGCCACCAAAAAACAGTCGGATAGTCGAAACAGATCAGGGCACGGTGACCGTGTGTTCCCATATTGACATATTTCACACCTGCATCGGCAAAAAATTCAGTGAAGCACCAGCCGATACCGTTCACATCGTTCTGCATAGCGACTTCCGCTTTCATTCCAGCTTCACGGAAGGCCTTCAACGGGTAGAGGGAGGCGGCCAATGTCTGTTCGTCAGGCAATTCATCGAAGTTCAGATACATGGCAGCCAGTTCGATGCGTCCTTCGGCTACCCGCTTTTTCAGACGGGCGATCTGTTCGGCAGGGCGGCATTTCAGGTATTCGCTAACGGCCCAGGCAATTTCGCAGGTCCAGCGGAACTTGGCAAAGTCGGGGTAATTATCGGTAGCGTCGCAATAGTCGAGCGCATAGTCGATGTAGCGGAGATGTTCTGCCAGGATTTCAGTTTGCGAACGGGTGTAGCCAATATCGGTATGCGTATGCTGCACCATATTCATCTGCCAGTGACGGACAGGTTTTACTTCCACTCGGGCAGATTCTTGTTCCTTACCGACAGTTACTGTCAGAGGCAACTGCACGGCAGACTGTACCTGCGGTATCTCAAAAAAGAAGGGATTCGGCCCGTCATTCAATTTCACTTTCCGGGACTGATCGCCCAGGGTAATCGTTGCATTGGCGGAGGCTCCTTCGTGTTTTACCGTAACCCGTACTTTCTGTACCGGTCCTTTCGCTGTTTTATACAAAGCGGGAAAGAGATGCGTCTCGATCCCCGGCGGAGCGGTCGAAGCGCTCCAGACAAAGGATGACATGGCAAACAATGCCATCCCTGTCAGGAATAAGGTTTTAAGCGTTTTCATAAGCATCTATTTTTTATCGATTCTAAAAGAGATTATACAAATATAAAGGATGCAAAGCATGAGGATAGACAATCCGGCAACCTGTCCGAAACCATCGGCTACAATTCCCATCAACGGCGTTATCAAGGCACCACCGGATACTCCCATGATCATCAGGGCGGATATTTCATTTGCCCGTTCCGGCTTGTGCTGAAGGGCGTATGAGAAGATGATCGAAAAGACATTCGCACACGCCAACCCTACAATAACGATCATAACAAACATGCTCCACATATCCGGAACCAGCAACAATAAGACAAATGCCGCTATCGCAACAAACATGCTATATTTCAGGAAGCGGGCACCGGAGAGCTTCGCCAGCAGGAAAGCTCCGGCAAACGAACCGATCGTACGGGCGGCAAAATAAAGGCTGGTACCCAGTCCGGCTTCGGAAACGGGCATGCCTGTCCGTTCCATCAGCAACTTGGGGATAGTAGTGTTCAAGCCGACATCTATGCCGACAATAAAAAGGATCCCCAGGAACAGGGATACGATATATTTATCCTTGAACAGGGATAAGGTGGTAGCAAAGGTAGCCCCGGCCTCTTCCAGCTTTTCCTTTCCCGGGATCGTGGAGATCAGCCAGATCGTAGAGATCAGTGTCGTTACTGCGTAAACAAGGAATATCAATTTCCAGTCACCCCAGAAAGAGGCAGCCGCCCCGGCAATGATCGGGCCGAGGAAAGAGGAAATCGACTTGATAAATTGCCCCAGAGTCAGGACACTCGTAATACGGTCCGGACTAACCACATTAGCCACCATCGGATTCAGGGAAACCTGTAAAATAGTATTACCGATCCCCAATAAGGCAAAGGCCAGCAGGATACAGGCAAAGTCATAAAAGAACAGAGGCAGCAACATCGCCAGGGCTGTAACAGCCAACGCGATGACCACCGTGTTACGTCGTCCGAGCTTTCCCATCATGACTCCTGTCGGAATAGAAAACAGGGCGAACCAAAGGAAAACCATCATCGGAATCAGGTTTGCCAATGTATCAGACAATGAGAAGTCTACCTTTACATAGTTGGTTGCTATGCCGACAACATCTGCAAAGCCCATCACAAAGAAACCGAAGAGGATAGGGTAAATGGCTTTCGAATTTTGTTTATTCATGGTATGTATTGTTTTTTCAATAATCATTGTATGTATCTACCGGCTGATTCCCCATGTCCAGTTCCAGACGTCCTCCGGCTGCAATTGTTTCAAAAGGAATGCGGGTAGCCGGATAGACTTTACCGTTCAAACGGTACTGCTGAACGTAATAGTTTTCTTTGCTGTTGTTCTTTGCTTCGATAACAAATTCTTTTCCTTTATAATATGTATTATTCAGCTGAATCGTTATTTTATCGAATACAGGGCTGCCCAAAGCAAAAGAAGGTTGCGGGTCTGTCAGTCCTTTGACATCGAACAGTCCCAGGGAAGCGATCGCATACCAGGCACCCAACTGTCCCTGGTCTTCATCCTGCCCGTAACCGTAACCATGAATACCATCCGTTCCATAGAACTCGTCCAGAATGGCACGTACCCATTTCTGGGTCAGCGAAGGACGTCCCGCCTCGTTGAACAGCCAGGAGATATGGAGGCAAGGTTGGTTGCCATGATTATACAAAGTTTGCAGACCGGCAAAGGCTCCGACCTCCGTACCACCGCTGAAGATCAGCTCGCGGGAAACAGTAAAGATACTGTCGAGACGCTGATTGAAAACATCGGCTCCGACCTTGCCGACCAGACCTGCCGCATCATGCGGCACATAGAACGTGTACTGCCAGGCATTTCCTTCCTGGAAACCGCGCCACACCTGCATCGGGTTGAAGTTATCAATGAAACTTCCATCAGCCTTCTTCGGATGAACAAAATTAGTGGACGGATCATAGATACGTTCCCAGCCTTTCGACAACCACATCAGTTTATCATAGTCGTCAGTCTTACCCAATTTCTTTGCCCATTGAGCGACTGCCCAGGCACTGTAAGAATATTCTAATGTATGGGAAGCGGAGAACATAAAGGCCTCGTCGGGACCATTACCATTTTCCAGATGGGGGACATATCCGTATTCCAGGAACTTATCCGTATCGACCTTTCCGGCCCCCAGCGGACGGTTCGTACCGTCGAGTTCATTTTTAATAGAAGCCTCATAAGCCAGGTCGACATCGAAATCACGGATACCGCACTGATAAGCCCCGGCCAGAATCGTAGTCAGCAGGTTGGTCCCTACCCCCGATACATAACGGCTATTGGCCAAGCCATCCGCCAACCATCCGGCATCTTTGTAGACCAGCAAATGACTGCTGATATAATCGGATGCATATTCAGGATAAGCCAAAATCCAAACTTGCGAAAGATTCCATTGCGCTCCCCAGGCTGCATCGGTATTATAAAGGTTATGGGCAGGCTTGCCATTTTCCAAAGGTATCTGCCCTACACTACCGTCGTTACGGGGATAGGCTCCGTTTACATCGCTGGCAAGGCCGCGTCCCAGCAGGGCATGGTAAAGGCCGGTATAGAATTTCACCTTATCTTCTTTGACCGGTGTCTCTACCCGGATGCGTCCGAGGTAGTCTTCCCATTGTCGGTGAGCCGCCTCTTTCGCCTCGTCAAAGGTTAGCGTGCGGGCTTCCGTATCACGGTTCAGACGGGCATTTTCCACAGAGGTATACGACAGGCCGACCTTGGCAGTAATGCTTTCTCCTTCCGTAGTCTTATAGGTAAGATATAATCCCGAACCGACTCCGGAAACCTGTTTTGCATCCGGTTGTACCTTTTCACCGATGAAGGTGCCATATCCGGAAGGCTGTTTATCCAACTGGGCAGAAAAATATAACGGAACTGTTGCGCCCGGCTGGTATTTCTTTACATATTCCGGCAAGGTAATCACCCAGCCTTCAACCGTCCCGTCATCGTTCAACGTGACGGAGGCATCCTTCACGGCACCACTTTCGCCCTGCCGGTTACCGATATCGAACAGGATACGGCTTTCTTCGGAAGCAGGGAACGTATAACGCTGAAAGGCCACGCGAGGAGTAGATGTCAATTCTGCCCGGATATGGTAGTCTTGCAGGTTCACAGAATAATAACCGGCAGTAGCAATCTCTTCCGAATGATCGAAGCGGGAACGGTAACCGCTTCCGGTCGAATCATTCACGGCACCGGGGACAGTCTTCAATTCACCCACCGTCGGCATCAGGACGATACCGCCCACCTGGAACTCGTGGAGACAGGGAAAACCTTCAATGGAAGTATCGCGATAGTCATAGCCGGTTGCTTCCCAGCCGGAGTTATTCCCCAAATGAGCGTTTGTCGACGGAGCAGGTTTGGCCATACCGAAAGGAGAGGCTCCCGGAGTGAAATGGAACCAACGGCAATGTGCCGTCCCGATACGTGGCTCCACATATTGAGACAGGTTCTCCGTAACCGCCTTCTCTTCTTTCACCGGCGAGCAGGAAACAACCAGCAAACCTGTCAGAAGGGTGAGAACCGGAGTTATTAAACAGTTTTTATTCATGGCGTATTTATTTTTATATTCTTATAAATGATTCAAGGCATATACGTAAGCACCCAAAGCGACCGAGCGGCTGGCTCCCTGCTTACTTATCATGACACCGATGCGTTTGCAAGGGTCGTAATCCACCTGGCGGTCCGAACCGGGAACAGGTATCTTCACCGCTTCCCCTCGGGCAAACCGGTTGAAGTCCGCTTCGTCATCCAGGTTGAATGCTTTGCTTTGCAGACGGCTGAAACGGCTTCCGTCCATCATACCGGTCTCGCTGTTCATCTCTTCAAGCAAGGCAGGCATGAAATATTTGGCAGCACCGGTCAGTCCTCCGCCAATCACGACCAGACCGTCGATCAAAGTGATGGCCTGCGCTATAGCATCCCCGGCCATTTCCCCCAGTTCGGCAAAGGCGCGGCGGGCGGCATCCTGATTTCCGGGACGGGTACCTTCGGCAATATCGAAAATATCCTTCGGAGTCAAAGCGGAAGTGTCGCCGGAAAGCTCGCGATAGACATGTTGCACGGCTCGGATACTGACGCTTTCCTCTACGATATATTGCTGGTATTTCTTATTGCGGAAACACCAGATATCACCTCCGGCGGCATTGTCTCCCATCAGCAGATCACCATTGATCACGACTCCGGCACCAAAACCGGTACCGAGTGTTACGCCGAGCAGATTTTTATAACGCTTAATGCTTCCCGCCTTTTCCAGACGAAGATTTACCTCCGGCAATGCTCCGGTAAGGGCTTCGCCATAAGCAAAAAGGTCGCCGTCATTATTGATGAAGACAGGGATGCCGAACTTTTCTTCCAGATACGGCCCTAACGCTACGCCTCCGCGGAAAGAAGGAAAGTTCGGCAGGTTACCGATAATACCGGCCGGATAATCGGCTGGTCCGGGAAAAGCAAAACTGATGGCAACCGGGGCTTCCGTCAGTTGTTCGCGAATCCGGGAAAAACCTGTGGCCAATTGCCCCAGGCATTGTTCCAGATTACAGGCACAAGAGGGCAACGTTATAGGAGTCACTATCTCATTTCCCCCACGGATAGCCGAAAAGACCAGGTTGGTCCCTCCGGCATCAAGGGTCATTACTATGCGGTTATCGTTATACATTATATATATGTGTGTTTAATTGATATTCGATTATTATCCTTTCGTCCGTACATAAGCCTTGATCGTTCCGCAGGTTTTTCCTTCTGAAATGCCATACGGGCGGATCGTGTAATCACCGACTACGGCAGGTACGATAAATGTCTCGGCATAATGAACGATAAACGGTTCGAACGCATTTACCGGACTTTCCACGATCAGTTCATCTCCTTCTATCACATTAAAAACGTTGACTCCCCCACCTGTATTGTGCGGCACTGTGCCGGTAAACCAGTGGCGGCGGGTTTCGATAAACTCATTTTCATGCAGACCAGTACGTTCTTCTACCCAGCCTTCGCCTTCGGCACGCGGTTCGAAATGGTTGACCAACTGGTCGCGTACAAACTCCGTCTGCCGTTCCCATTGTATCACATGCGAACCATGGGTGATGTTGATAGGACGCGGTTTGCCGTCCAACCCCAGGCGTCCCCAGTCCCATAACTTAAATGTGAAAAGGCTCGGGGTAGCACTGATCTCCAGTACCATCGCATTAGAACCGGAGCAATGGATAGTTCCGTTCGGGATCAGATAATGATCATGTTTCTTGGCCGGCCATTTGTTTACGTACTTCTCCGTATCGAACGGCTTACCCGATACCTGGGCTTCATTCAATGCGTCGATCATCTCATCCGGGTTCACGCCCGTTTTCAGACCGAGGTAAACGGTTGCATCCTCTCCGGCGTCCAGCAGATAATAACTTTCGTCCTGTGTATAATAGATACCGAACGTATCACGGATATACTGGGTAGTCGGGTGTACCTGCAAACTGAGGTTGCCCCCTCCCATCGTATCCAGGAAGTCGAAACGGATCGGGAAATCCTGTCCGAAGCGCGATTCGACCGGGCCTCCCAACAGGTTACGGGTTTGATAAAATACAAGATTATTAGAGGCCATCTCAAACAGTTCGCCTTCTACTTTCAGGTACAGGCTGTTCTCTTCGGGCACGCAGTCGAAACACCAACCGAAGTTTGCCTGTTCCTTATCGAGGTCGCAGACTTCCTTCATCCACTGGCCTCCCCAGGGGGCCGGGTCGAAGAAAGGAACCACGCGAAACGGTTTACGGGCTGTCTTTTCCAGTCCGGCACGTAGGGTTTCGCCGGTTATCATTTTAGGCATACCGGGGATATGAGTGTCCAGCCAGTAATCTGCTTTCGGTAACAGATGTTTTTTCAGGGCGTCACAGACATTCCAGTCAATGAAATATCCACGTTTGTAATGGAGCGAAGGCGCTTCCTCCCGGTTTCTTACTCCCAGGCCGTCGATCTTTCCCTGGCGGAAACGTTGTTGTATTTCCCAACGTGCCATATCGACATAGACCAGTACATCAGCTTCGGGGACAACCTCTGCCGCAGCATGCCCGTAGACGATTACCAGTCCGGTCGCAGCTTTTATCTTTTC
Source organism: Parabacteroides caeci (assembly GCF_023656795.1). Lineage (NCBI taxonomy): Bacteria > Pseudomonadati > Bacteroidota > Bacteroidia > Bacteroidales > Tannerellaceae > Parabacteroides > Parabacteroides caeci. The sequence goes on along the minus strand of NZ_JAMOKT010000037.1, from coordinate 44,932 downwards.
CCGGCATTCTTTTACTTTGTCCGCATCCAGGAAGTCTGCATAGTAAAACGGGGCACGGCGTCCAAAAAGGCGATCGTCTGTCAGATAAGGACGCGTCATCTTCTCAATATCTTCTACGCCTTTAAAACATTGATCCGAATGAATCATCAAAGAAGGATGCAATGTTGCCAGATGTTCAGCCAGTTCCTCCGGGTATACACCATGATAACATTCAATGACAACGACCTTTCGCGCCAACTCTTCCGGGACGTTGCATACGTCCTTCAGCTTATCCAGAACAGACTCCCAACCTTTCCAAAGAGCCCCATCGACAGTTGTCGAAGGGCTTTTATCGTAATTACTTTTTCTCATTTATATGATATTTTATTATTTATTCTCTTCCGACCATTGATTGAACATCTCGATAGCTTTCGCCAGTACCCCGGCCGATCCTTTGAAATGACCGGAACCGCTGGGTACGCCACCTTTGCCGTACCATTCATAAAATCCCTGATTCTTTATGACGCGGTCGATCATCGGACGCACTTCTTCGTAGGCTTCCTTCACCATGCCGTTGGCAATAAGCTGCTGGATCATACGGCCGCCGAACCAGGTCCAGTCTCCCCCATTCTGATAGATATAGGGTTTGGACATTCCGCCACGGAAGAATCCTTCCGGATAAGTAGGATACAACGTAAGACCGATACTCGGCATACCGGACAGGCGGACATTCTCCAACATCTGCGCATTGACAACGGCTATTTCTTCGGGAGACAACAGACCGGCTTCTATCGCGATGGCGGTTCCTCCGTGATAATGCACGTCCAGTTCGTTAAAGCCTTCCGGTATCGGAGATTTCTCCAGGTAGATATGGGGAATAAACTTCTGACGCTGTTCATCCCAAAGATGTTTGCGGGTATTCGCTGCTATATGCTGGCGAAGTTCTTTCCAGCGGGTCTTATCCACATTGTCCGCAGTCATCTCCTGCATAAAGTCGAGGGCGATGATAAACATGGCATTGTCGTAGACATCGATCGCGGGGTCCGACAATTCATTCATATCGCAGCCGAAATCGTCGTTGGGTTGCACGTCGCCCCAGTCTGCCGTCATGGCTCCGTAGAGAAGGCCATATTGTTCGCTATAACGTTCCTTCATCAGATAGTCGATCATTCCGACCATACGGTCGTAGACGGTGCGGCCGGCTACCACTTCGTTCAGGATAGAGGTGTCGCCAGTCTTACGGATATACTTTCCTACGATATGGATCAGGGAAGATTCCTGGTCGGTTTCGACCGTATTCTTGAAAGCGACATGGTCGGGAGCGGCATCGGAATAATAAGGATGATCGTCTCCCCAGTTGAAGTCTGTTTTCAGGACATATCCGTCTATCATCTCGTCGTTTGGCTGTTGCAGGGCAAAAAACAGCAGGATCGCATTGCGCAGATCGGACGGGTTGCTTTCTTCGCAGGCTACTTCAATAAAGGTATTCATATCGCGCGCCCATATCTGGGAGTAACCGCTTCCGGCATTAAAACCGCTACGGATTACGGCACGGGCCATACTGTCGACGGTATGAAAACTTTGGTCGGCCAGGATATCCCCGGCTAACTGTTGAGTTGCTGTAGGCGCTGTACAGGATAGAAGTCCGCTACAAAACAAAGCAAAGAGTAAGTGTTTTTTCTTCATGAATCAGTTGTATTTATCCACGGCAAAGATAAAAAGGTTACTTCTGAATAAAACAAGCATTTGTTTCGATGTAGTTGGATTATCTTACGATTTGGAAGTCCAGGAATGCTGGTCAAACGGTGAAAGTGACCTTCCGGGTTTCCGGAAACCAACTTTAAACGGTGAAAAACGGTTTCTGAGACCTCGGGAGGCAACTTTCACCATTGAAAAGCCATTTCCGAGACCTCGGGAAGTCACTTTCACTATTGAAAAACGATCTCCGAGACCTCGGAAGCTAACTTTAAACGTTTGACCGGTATTCCCGAGACCTCGGAGACTTTTTTTCACTCTACAACCACCTCTTTCCCTTCGGTATTCGCCCGTACCAAATTATCGTACATGGCTTCGCAATAAACCGGGGGCAGATAGAAGCGTCCCGGATAAACGGCACAGAGGTTGATCTTTACCGTCACCTGGCGGCCGGAAGGCAGATAGTCGATATAGCTATACACCTTGTCGTCGCGGATATCCTGGTAATTTATGCCTGTGGCCGTCTTGTCCGTCGCCCCGTCGTTCAGGAAGCGGGTGTTCAGGATTTCCCAACCGGCAGGGAATATTTCCGTCAATACCAGGTTGTTTATGCCGCGGGCGGTAGGATTCTTGACCGTCACCACGGCTACGAAATTCGTTCCCTGCTGCATGTCGGCTATATTCACAGCCCGGCCGTTCTGGTCGGTGTAGCTGACGGCCAGCGACAGACCGTTCGCATAGGCTTCTTCCTTGCCTTGTTCCGGGATACCTTCGGTAATGATGCGGGCGAACAAGGTCGATGTTCCGGTGTTCTTTAGTTCTACGGAGGCGGATGCCCCTGCCTTTTCCAGCAAGGTTTCTGTCCATACGTTCTTGACGGAGCTGACTTTGTCATTCTTTCCGGCGCAGGAATAGGTGAAATCCATCGATCCGCCCACCTTGTACTTTGCCATGTATTCGGAGAGGGATACCAGGGCAAAGGCCGTGGATTGCGTACTCAGCCAATCGTCCGACGAAAGCTCTTTCGAGATGTCACGGGTGAGCAGGGCGGCTTCCTTACCGTCTCCCAGCAGGGTGAGCGTCATCAGGCGGATGGCCTGGTCGCGCAGGTCGCTGCCGAATGTAAGGTCGTAGTCCGAATAATCTGTTTTCAGCTCCGTAGTCTTTTCGATCAGGTTCTTTGCCACGTCGCTACGGCCGATCAAGGCATAGGCGGAGGCAAGCAGCCAGCGGCTCATCGGTTGCAACAATTTATTTTCTTTCAGACGGTTCATGGCGCCTACTTCCGGCGTCTGTCCCAAAGCGAGGACATAGAGGCGATAGGCTTGCGTCATCTCTTCCGAACGGGAATAATAGGAGTTGACGGGCTTCCAGTCGCGGGCCACACGGCGGAGGTTATTCAGGACATTCCGTTTCATGCCGTCGGGCACCAGATATCCTTTCGTCTCGGCAGAAAGCAGGAAGTGGGTGGCATAGACCGTACCCCAGGCATTGCTGCTGGTTCCGCCGGGCCAGTAAGAGAACGCACCGTCTACCGTCTGGTAAGAACGCAAGCGGCGGATGACTTCCTTAACGGCGTTTCCGGTCATTGTCTGCTGCGCCTTCGACAAAGCGGCAAATTCACCGACATACAATTGCGGGAAACCTTTGGAAGTGATCTGTTCAACGCATCCGTGCGGATAACCGATCAGGTATGACAGGCGGGAAGACAGATTCAAAGGCGGCACGTCGGATACTTCAAGTGTCAACGAATTGGTGCCTTTCATTCCCGGCATCTGAACCGTTTCTTTCCAGGACTTGCCGGCTTCCAGGGTGACAGGCAATACCTTCACCTGCGGACGGGAGACTGAACGTATCTCGATATCCGTCGTGTAAACCGACTTATCGCCTTTGCCCGATGCAGTGATCGTTACGCGTCCGGCTCCCGGCTGGTCTTTCACCTTGATACGGAACGAGGCTTGCTTGTCACTCTTCTCCGTAAAGTTCAATTGCTGGGTGGCCGGCCCCACGACTTCCATATTATCGGAACAACTGATCGAGACATTGACATTTCCGACACCGTTCTCGGTGGCAAATACGGTGGCCGGGACAACCATCTCTTCGCCGACACCGATCACACGGGGCAACGTTCCGAGCAACATCACAGGCTTGCGCACGAAAACGCTCTTGTCGGCATTTCCGTAGGCTTCACCGTTGCCGGCTACGACCATGACCTTCACCCGACCGTTATAGTTCGGCATCCGGTAGGAATGACGCTGCTTCTCCCCTTTCTTCAGCAGGAACGGGCCGTCGAACATGACAACCGGCTTGAAGCGGTTCACAATGGCTTTCGGTCCCTTGTTAAGGGCATCGTCGCCACCGATGCTGAACAATTGTTCGATACGTCCGCCGTAAGCGCCGACTACGAAGTTATACATATCCCAGGTGCTTACGCCCAGGGCTTCGCGGGCATTGAACGCCTTCCAGGGTTCAGGGGTGCGGAAACGGGTAAGGTCGAGCAGGCCTTCGTCCACAATGGCTAAGGTATAGGCCATTTCGCGGCCGTCCTTTTCGGAAACGGTTACCTCATAGTTGGCTTCCGGCTTGATCTCGTCCGGTATGCTGATCTGGGGATATAAATGACTTTCCGGAGAGGTCACCGTGAACGGGACAACGCCGTACATACGGATCGGCAAATCGTTTTTCGTGATTCCGTGAGGCTGCAACAACGTTACATAAACGTAGGCATTCGGCTGCATCTCTTTGGTCACGTCCAGTTTGATTACGGTCTGTTGGTCGTCACAGGTATGTTCGGTGACGGACAGTACCTTCGTGCCGTTTTCTATGCTGACAACGGCACGGCTTCCTTTGGCTGATGGGATGGTGATAACCAGTTTCTCACCCGGCTGGTAATTATCCTTATCCGTCTTGAAGGTCAGCATGCTGGCCGATTCGCTACCGTCGGCATTCCTCCGCCCCTCGTTATAAGGCCAGTCAAAATAACTCATGACACCGGTCGAATGCTTGCTTTCCTTATCCTTCACGGAAATAAAGTAAGTGCCCCACTCTTCATTGCTGAACGATAAGCTAAAGGTCCCGCGCCCGTTCTCCCCGGTGCGGACTGTCATATTTTTGACAGGTTTGTTATAGGAGTCGGAGACATAGTTTGCCAGGCTACTGTTGTCGGAACTCCACCACCAGTACCAATACACTTTATAGACCTGTACCTCCAGTTCCGTATTAGCCTGCGAGTTGCCCAGGTAATCGGCCGAAGCGACTTCGTAGGTGTAATTGCTTCCCGTATTGAGTTGTTCGCGTGTCTGCTGCGGCGACTTGATACCGGCATAGCGCTTATAAGGCGAATACAACATCCGGTTGGCATCGATACTGAAATCGCCCGATTCTTCATACACACGGGTAACGAAGTTAGCCATCAACATACCCGGAGCCGTCGAACCGATCTCAAACTTCGCCTGCACAAGGGCGTCTCCCTTCTCGTCGGTCGTTCCGGAAATCAGTTTGCTCTCTTCGCTGTTAAACACTTTCGAAGGATCATCGAAATAGAAATCCTTAAATCCGCTGAAAGTGGTCGGTGTAGAGATAAAGGTTCCCTGAATATCGTATTTAAGGTTCCTTGCCGTTGCTCCCTGCAACCATTCCGTGTGCAGACGTGCGTTCAGCGGTTCGCCGCGCAATAATGTCTTTTCGGGCATGGACAGGTCGATCTTCAGACGGTTCGGCTTGATGGATTCCACACGCAAGCGTTTGGTGAAGCTGACGCCTCCCACGTTTACAGTTACATTCCAGGCGCCTGTCGGTGCATCCGGTTCCGTCGGCATGGCAAACGAATACACACCCAGTTCTCCCCGGGTCTGTGTCTTACGCAGATATAATTGTCCCAACGGGTTATATAGTTCCATTACCACCGGATGGTTGGCGGGAAGTTTTTTGGCACGGTCGTTCAGCATAAAACTCAGGAACAAGGTATCGCCCGGACGCCAGACGCCCCGGTCACCATAGATAAATCCTTTAATGCCTTTCTGTACGACCTCGCCGGAGACATCGAAAGAGCTTAACGACAATGCCGATCCGCCATCCACACGCAGATACGAGCGTTCATTTCCCAAAGAAGCGATCAGATAGAAAGGCTTGCCCGAAGTTATCTTCAGACGGGCCTGTCCCTGACTGTCCGTAATACCCGATGCCAGCTGCTGGTTCTGGTAATTGTAAACTGCGACATTGACACCATTCTCCGGATGAGTCGTAATCAGGTTATGCACCAGGACCGTCATTTCATTATCCTCACCTGCCATTGCTATCAGGCCGAGGTTGGTTGCCAGCACATTCTTGCCTTCTACCTTGTTATAATAGTAACTATTCGAACAGGGGTCATTCCGTTCGCTGTAATTATAATCACTCCAGTCGAAATCACCATTATAATAATAGTATCCGCCATTATCGAAACGCGAACTTTCCTCTTTGAATTTGATTTCATCTTCAGCAAGCAATTGTTCGCGGGAGACTTTCACGGAATCATCGCAAGGATAGGCCGACAGATCTTTATTGAAAGAAAGTTCGACACGGTAAATGGCACCGGGTTCAGGTTCCATCATTTGCTTCATATCGATAGCATAGGTGTTCCATTGGGTAAGATCGCTGCCGTCTTCATCCAGGAAGATCGTCTTACGTGCAACCAGGCGGCCCACACGCATCAGGTCCGAAGTCCCGTCCAGATTATTCACTTGGAGGAACTGGCCGATATTCTGTTCCAGTATCTTTATCACACGTACCACAACGCCACGAAGATAAACGGCCTGGAAAGGCACAAGCAATTGAGTGGATTGCGGTATAATAACTCCCTGCCCGACAAACCTGACATCCGGCAGAAGGCTGCTGATCTCGACCTGACGGGTAATATCTTCTTTCAGAGTAAGGCCGTTCTTACTGCGTATCTGATGGTTCAGATGTACATTCATAACTCCCGTACGTTGAGCATCGGGATATAAACGCAGACGATTCCCCTCCACATTCACCGTCTCGGAGGTATTCCCGGCGATAAAGGCTAATCCCTGCATATCCTGCGAAGAATCCAGCTCTTTAGAGAACGTCACTTCCACATACCGTTCCGGTTCCGTCACATAAGTCACGTCATAAACCTCAAAATCGTTCATATCCGGGATACTTACGGATAGCAGCTTATCTTCGGCAACGCCCAGTTTATTCGGGGCAACGGAAAGGGTAAGCGTACGGCTTCCGTCGGTTCCGGCCTGTACATTTTGCAAAGTAACCTGATGTTTTTTACCGTCGGGGCTGTGTTGCCATACAGCATCCACCTTTTCTGAGAAGCGGACCAACGATTCAACTGTTTCCGGTGTCTCCTTATCGGGGGTCAGCAAAGTGCACAGTACATCATAACCGTTCTCGTTCTTCTTGTTGATCTCCATCGATTCCAGATTGGCACGCAACGCCATAGGGAAAGTAGAAAAGCCGAAGGTAAACTGCTTGTCCTTGCCTGCCACGTCAAACCATTCGGAAAGGTCGGCCGTCAGCTTGTAGGAGGTATTCCGGTCAAACTCTTTTGCAGGTTTGAAAACGATAGTCCGGTTATTCTCAAAAGAAAACTCTCCGGCTATATCCGGTTTGATGCGGACCAGCTTCGACAACCGGTCGCTCTGTAATTTATCCTGTGGTATATCCTGATTGAATATCAGATACACCGGTGTATACCTGGATATTTTACCCGAGGTAAACGCTTCCACATGTGGGTTAAAAGGCAACTCTCCCGTCTCGCCTTCGCTACTCTTTGAAGTACAACTGCCCAACAGGCACAACAAATAGCATAAACACATCAAATAAAGATACCTTGCCATATTTCTTCCAATTAACGGTTACTACTTATTCAAGATCAAAAGCAAACATCAGCACATCTACTTATTTCACAAATATAAAGAATTATATTCTACGATAGAACGTATTCCACCTGATCTTTCATTTTTTATCCTTATCTTTGTAATAACTATAACAATGGAAAGTATGGCAACTAAAACATTACATAGAGCAGAGATCATAGTAGATGAAAATATCGTGACTGTTTATATAGTATCAGCTTTAGGGCATTATGACGATAAATAAAACCTGGATAATATCTATTTTGCTGTTTATCCTGTTTCTTTGGGGAGGGATGTACCTGCTGGTTCCCCGTACCCTGTTCCCCGTATCTTACTCGACATTACTTTACTCTTCGGAGGGTAACCTGCTGGGGGCGAGGATTGCACCGGACGGGCAATGGCGGTTTCCGGCGACCGATTCTCTGCCGGATAAATTCATTACCTGCCTGACTACTTATGAAGACCGTTATTTCTTTTATCATCCAGGGATAGACGCGGCGGCCATTCTGCGTGCCGCCTATCTGAATGTCCGGTACCACCGCGTCATCAGCGGAGGAAGTACACTGACCATGCAGCTGGCACGCCTCGCCCGGGGAAACCGGGATCGTACCGTGTACGAAAAAAGTATCGAGATGTGCTGGGCGCTCTTCCTGGAAACGACCCATAGTAAAAAGGAAATACTCAACCTGTATGCTTCCCATGCCCCCTTCGGAGGGAACGTTGTCGGCATCGAGACAGCGGCCTGGCGTTACTTTGGACGCAGCGCTTCCGATCTCTCATGGGCGGAAAGTGCCACACTGGCCGTACTACCCAACTCTCCCGCCCTTATCCATCCGGGCAGGAACCGAAAACAACTGAAAACAAAACGCGACAAACTCCTGTACACGCTGAAAGAAAGAAATATCATCGATAATACCGAATACGAACTATCCTGCATGGAACCTCTGCCGGAAGCCCCGGTACCCTTACCCAACGAAGCTCCTCATCTGCTGGAACGGCTGGCCGCCGGCACACCGGGAATACGTATCACCTCATCGGTACAGTATTCCTTGCAGAAACAAACCCAGGAACTCGTCAACCGTTATGCCCGGGAATACAGCAGTTCCAACCATATCCATAACCTGGCTGCCCTTATCGCCGACGTGGCAACCGGAGAAATCCTGGCCTATGCTGGAAATGCCACCTTCCAGGCCGACGAAAAACGGGGAAACCAGGTCGATATCATCACTTCCCCCCGTAGCACGGGGAGCATCCTGAAACCTTTCCTTTATGCCGGCATGCTGCACGACGGACAGATACTCCCTTCCACCCTCGTATCGGATGTACCTCTGAACATCAACGGTTTTATGCCGCAGAACTATAACAAGACATTTAACGGTGCCGTCCCTGCCCACCGGGCAATCGAACGTTCGCTGAACGTACCTCTGGTCCGCATGTTGTCGCAATATAATACCGGCCGTTTCATGACCTTACTGAAGACATTAGGCATGACCTCCCTCCGTTTCTCGGAAGAACATTACGGAGCGTCTCTGATTCTGGGAGGCGCAGAAGGTACTTTATGGGATATATCCGGAATGTATGCCTCCCTGTCCCGGGTTCTCACCCATTACCGCCCCTACAACGGGCGATATAATCCGCAGGATATTCATCCGTTGACACCATTCCCTAACAAAGGAAAAGATCCTATACAATCAATCACAGACAAGCGACTTACCGATAAGCCATTATTATCAGCCGCCTCCATCTGGTTTACTTACGAAGCCATGTCCGCCCTCAACCGCCCGGAAGAAGAAGCCGACTGGCAACAATTCGAATCGATGAAGCAGATCGCCTGGAAGACCGGGACCAGTTACGGAGGACGCGATGCCTGGGCTATCGGGACTACTCCCCGCTATGTCGTCGGCGTATGGGTGGGAAATGCGTCTGGCGAAGGTCGCCCGGGCCTGACAGGAGTAGGAAATGCAGCCCCTGTCCTCTTCGACCTCTTCTCACTGTTACCCGGCAGCAGTTGGTTCGATATGCCTTACGACGAACTGGAACAGGCGGCGATCTGTCGTAACAGCGGACACAAAGCCTCCCGGATCTGTGATCAGACGGACACATTGTATATCCCCCGTTCCGGCATCAACACCCCGGTATGTCCTTACCACAAACTCGTCCATCTATCGGCAGACGGACGTTTTCGTGTAAACAGTTCCTGCGAGTCTGTCGACCGGATGATCACCCGTCCCTGGTTCGTGCTCCCGCCTTCACAGGAATATTATTACCGTAACTACCATATCGACTACATTCCCCTCCCTCCCATCAAACCGGGATGCGAACAAGCACAAAGCCGGCAGATCGAACTGATCTACCCGGAACACAACGCCATCTTATACTTACCGAAAGGATTCTCCGGCAAACAGGAGAAGTTTATCTTCAAAGCCGCCCATGCCCGTCCCGACGCCACCATCTACTGGCATCTCGACGACACGTACCTTGGAGAAACAACGGACAACCACCAGATCGCCTGCACAGTGGAGTCCGGAAAACACATGCTCACTCTGATCGATAACTGGGGTAATCAGCGTAAGATACTTTTCGAGGTGAAATAGTTATTCTTTTTCTATGTCGAAAGGTTCAAAATAAATGATATAATAAATCTGTACTTTTAAGCAATACCCGCTTACGTGTCGGCATCGATTCCAGCGACATGCTGGCAAAAGGGTCTCTGCTGGCTCCCGGAAAACTGCACCAGCGACTTCAGGCTACTCATATAGGCATGTGCCGTGCCGTCCCGAACCGTCCTTCCTGTTCCACTTGGTTAATAATATTCAGTGCATAAAGCACGAACCCATTATGTGCAACCCCTTTCTTAATCAAACTCATTTCATCCATACTGTTTCTTATTTTAATTAATATTGGCAGGAATATAACAGAAAATGAACTACCTTTGTCTGAACGATTAACATGTTTCGCTATGAGTAGTTATAAGCATACCCTATGTTATCACTCATTAGCCGCCTTCGGCAGCACCTTTTTCAGCAATAAGTATCCGCAAAGTCCAGAAACAAACGATCCCGTAAATACGCCAAGTTTAGCCTGGTTCAGCAAATCCATGCCTACAGCATCCGTACTGTTAAACGACAGGTTGGCAATGAACAGTGCAACTGTGAAACCAATACCTCCTAACATAGACACCCCAAACAGATTCCAACGTGTCATTCCCGCCGGCATAGAGGCGAGGCTTGTACGGGCAAAGAAATAGGTAAAAGAGAAAATCCCCAATGTCTTTCCGACAAACAATCCCAGGAAGACTGCCAACGGCACATTGACCAGAGACGCAGGCTGTATATCGCCGAACGTGACACCGGCATTCACAAAGGCAAACAGCGGAAGGATCAGGTAATTTACCATCGGATGCAGTTTGTCGGCAATGCTTTGCAACGGACTGATCGTTCTATCCGCCAGCGAATGGATATTGTTCAATACCTGTATCTGCGTCGGAGTCAGTACGGCGGCCTTTTTAGACTGGCGCACCTCCGTATAGTCCAGCATATTCAGATAGCCGGTCATATCACAGGTGAAATCGTTCAGATTGATCTTCGGACGGGCGGGAACAGTGAAGGCAACCAATACCCCTGCAATGGTAGGATGGATACCCGATTCCAGGAACAAAATCCAGACAAAGAAACCGACAATATAATAGAACAGGTTATTATTGACCCGCATCTTTCCACCGGCATACAATAACGCCAACAGGGCCAGGGAAATCAGCAACGGCTGATAGGCAATATGCCCGCTATAAAACAAAGCGATAATAATTATACCGCCGATATCATCGACAACAGCCAACGCCGTCAGGAAAATCCGCATACTCAGGGGAACCCGCCTCCCCAACAATCCCAGGACGGCAAGGGCAAAAGCGATATCGGTAGCCATCGGGATAGCAGCCCCGCGTGCTTCCGGCCCCGTATTACACACCAGAAGAAAGAAAAGGACCGGCGCGATCATACCACCACAGGCGGCAATTACCGGAAGGATCGCCTTACGGACCGAACTGAGTTCACCGATCAAAACCTCCTGCTTGATCTCCAACCCTATCACAAAGAAGAATACAGCCATCAGGGCATCATTCACAAAAGCCAACATCGGCATCGGCTCTCCGTGATGCGAGAACAAATTGAATTTACCGATCTGAAGATCTATGGGATAAGATAATATATGATGATAAGCATACGCCCAAGGGGAATTGGCCAGTATCATAGCCAGTATGGTGGCCATAAACAATAGAAAACTGGCGCTCGACTTCTGTGTAGCGAAACGGCGCAATGGTTTCAGGATAACATTAATAGTACGATCCATTGTGTTTAAAATATTTGCGGAGACAGCTTGCTGACCTGTCTCCGTAATTCCTAACTGTGTTATTGTCTTTGCTTCTCTGCCATTTCAAGCAGATAGGCGCTACGGGTCAACTTTTCTACCCAGACCACAAAGATACCAGTTAAAATTAAATTAAACACAATAGTAAGGACAGAAATCATCAGGGCCGGTCCACCTAAATTGTATCCGAGAGCGATGAAAATAATACCTGCTCCTACCTCACCACGCGTAAACATACCGATCGACAATGCCAGACGCTCACGCTTGCGCCGGTCGCGATAGAAGAACAGCGGGAAAAGTTTTCCTATATTAGAAAGGAAAGAGACAATAAGAACGTGCAACAGGATCATCGGCCACGACATCATCGGCTGTGCTCCGGTAATGGTTGCCGCCTCAGCCGATTGTTTGGCAAAATCAATGCCAAAGAATACCGGCATACTCACTCCCACAAGGAACATGAACAGGAAAGATATGGCTGTAGCCACATTGTGCTCAACCTTCGTGTCGATATGCTTATGCTTCATGATCATACCCAGGACGAAAGCAGGCAGCAGCACTTCAATATGAATACTGGCGTCTTCACCATAGAAATGTTTGGACACCAAATAAACTCCCTGCGTAATAGCTAGCGTTACAATTGCATAGAGCAGGATCGCTTTCCAGTCCTGACGCATATTATAAGTGCCCATCTTCTTCCATCCGAGCATAAGCAGCACCATCACGATCAGGATGATAACGCCCAACTGCCAACGCAGTCCCACCATCATGATCTGAAGCGGTATCATCAGCAGGATCGTATCGAGGTCGTCGAAAATAGCCAGAACCTGCACCTTTTTATATACCCATGAAGCCTTCAGTCCGGCAGCTGCAAGCATTGTAAAGAGAATACCGGCAGAGGTAGGCGCTGCAAAACGGCTCAGCAACAGGTTTTCCTTCCAGGCTTCACCACTCGACCAATAGATCTCGGGAAGCAGGACGAACATATAATACAACGCCACAAAGATCCAGGGAAAGGCTGCGGTTGCCATCGCAATAAAGTAATCCTCCGTATAAGATATCCAACGAGTTTTGTCCATTTCAAACTCCCGGCCCACGTTGATCATAATAAAGGCCAGGCACACATACAACAACGTGTTGGAGATCGTCTTCACCATCGAATAGTTCTCTCCCACCATAGCGGGAAGAAACTGCGAGACAACCAAACCAATCACTAAGAAAAAAGAAAATAACAGAATCTTCTTCATTATATTACCACTATTTGCTTATTTAGATTTCAGAGTACAAAAATAAGGAAATCCTCTCAAATCGAAAATAGCAGGTAACTCATGTTTCAGATTATTAATAAATTACTTCAGATAGGCCGACTCCACTTTCAATAAGCGGTTCTTCAGCTTCTCCGCCTCCCCTTTTCGGATACGTAGTGTCATCTCACAGTCCATTTCGAATTTCTGAGATACAATAAGGGGGTTATCTTCTTTCACTATGCGCATGATCCCGTTCAGGTAGGGATATTCGAAAGCGACTGTGATATCTTCATCCACCGTACGTTCCTCTATTTCGGCGGCAGCGATCGCTTCGGCAGCGGCCGTACGATAGGCAACGATCAGCCCGCTGGTACCCAACTCAATACCTCCGAAATAACGAACTACAAGGATCAGGATATCCGTCAGTTCATTGGAATTAATCTGTCCGAGGATCGGTTTCCCGGCAGTGGAAGACGGTTCGCCGTCATCGTTTGCACGAAACGTCAGGCGGTCCGGTCCCAGCATATAGGCCCAGCAGACATGGCGTGCATCATAATATTGTTTACGGTACCGGTCCAGTTGCTCCTTCACCTCTTCGACCGTACGCACGGGGATGGCATACGAGATAAAGCGGCTGCGCTTCTCCGTGTAATAGCCCTCGGCTACTTGTTTTATGGTTCTGTAACTGTCGTCCGCCATCGGTCAATCCGGTATATGGGTTTGCTGTTCTTCGCGGAAGGCCCGGAAGTCTTTCATGATCTCTTCGATCTCCTCGATAAAGTAGGGATCTTTCACATTTTTCTTCACCTCTTCGTAATAGGTTTCAATGGCCGCCAGGGCGCATATATCTTGTCCGCGCAGCAGGAAATAAGGTTCTTCCTTCTCTACGCATTGTTTGATCATCTGGATAGGATTCTTCATCTTAAATTAATTACATATTATAAAAGGACAAACGCGTTTGTCTTATTTGTTTAACTCCATTAACCAGGCTTTGAAAGCAATAACTAATTCTTTATCCTGACTGAATAAATGCTTTCTTATAGCAACATTTACAGAATCGCCCGGTTCATCATGCCACGCAAGCCAGGTATGAAGTTTCGCTTTTGCCCGATGTACATTTTTATATTTTTGAATATTCTTCTTTTCAAGATTTGTTATTACAGTTTCAGCTTCATGAAGCAACATATTATCTTCGGGAATTATTCCCATCATAAAATCCTCTAACATGCCGACATCCTGATTATTTGGCATAATCCATACGCCTACGACCAGGTCATTTTCATCTATAGGTGTTAAAATCAAACCATTCGGACATAACTGTAACGGAGGATTATACTTACCGCTTCTTTCCAGAATATCCCTTATAGATTGCCACGCACAAGCATAAGATGTATCTGCATCGATAATGACCCATAATTTTCTAAGGATATTGGAACTTTTCAAATGCATCTTAAAGGAAGTTTTCAGCTTAGTAATAGAACCTTCACTACTTATATCAAAATTGAGATCTATTTTCCACTGTTTATAAAATTCCCTTATGGCGTTTTCTTCACTACGCCCTTCAACTAAAAGCAAAGATGTCGGTGTTTCCATAGTTAACGAATTTCAATATCGTTCTGACCAATATAAGCCAGTTCTTCTTTTTCCTGATATTCAACAACCCGGATTGAGTTATTCCGATTTTCAAGTCTTATTATTTTCCCATTCTGGTTTGCCTGTGCATTTTCTGAAAAGCTTTTAATAGCGTCTTCACTATGTGTTGTGGCAAACACCTGGATATTTAATTCCTCTGATAACTCAAAAATTATCTTCCACAACTGGCTTTGCACTGAATGATGAAGACCATTCTCGAACTCATCTATCAGTAAAATGCCATCCTTACAATTTAACAGAGCTAAAATAATAGTTAAGACACGATTGATCCCATCTCCCATAGAACTTAACCGATAACGCTTTGCACTATCACGCAACACAACGACAGGCACTCTTTCATCTCTTCGCGAAGAAGAAAGTATAACATCATCTTTCAAATAATTCAAAGCTTCAATTCTGGGCTCAATGATCCGAAGAGCTTTAATTATATACTTTTCAAGGGGAGTCAATGCCAGTCGATCAAAGAGGGCCGGATTCTTGTCACTCGAAATCTGGTTCGTACGAACATATTCAAAAGGGAGTTGTTTATCTGCGATTGGCACGGGAAGCCTGCCTCCATTGAAAGTATATAAAGACTTCTTATCTCCTAACAAAGACAAAAAACCGATTTTAGCATTTGCATATTCTATATCCTGCTCTTCTGCTTCATCCAAAAATCTACGCACAGATCTTTCCAGGCCACTGTTATCCGTCTCCGTTGCAACGATATATCTCACCAATTTAAAGAGAAATGTTTCAGGCAAAAGAGAGCCGGTCACTTTTATCTCTATCGGTGAATGGAAAAAAGCGTCTATATCTCTATTATAATATAAAGAAGTGAAACGTTCTATTTCTTTCTCTATACTATTTTCTCTGGAAGAAAAACGAACACTCTCTCCACGTATCTCCAACAGTTCTCTAATCCAGTTGACATCTCCATTTGACGCAACAATAGATATAGCTTCCAATAATGTAGATTTACCTACATTATTTTTTCCTACAATCAGATTTACATTAGCCAGATTACCTAATGTCAGATTCTCAAAATTCTTATAATTATTAATGACTAATGATTGCATAATTATTACTTCTATTTACAATTGGATTAGACCTAACTAAGTGCAAATATATAAAAAAGGAATCATTATTATAGTATCTGATAATGATTCCTTTCGTACATGCCAATCCTTTTGGGATTATGCACAGTCTATTTCTTCAGTTCCTCTTTCAGGAACGGAGCGGTATAGCTCTTCGTTTTCTTCTTCACCATTTCTTCCGGCGTGCCGGTAAACAAGACCTGACCGCCTTTACGACCGCCTTCGGGGCCCATGTCGATCAGGTAGTCGGCGCATTTGATGACGTCGAGGTTATGCTCGATGACGATGATGGTGTTGCCCTTTTCCACCAGTTTGTTCAGGACACCCAGAAGGACGCGGATGTCTTCGAAATGAAGACCGGTTGTCGGTTCGTCCAGTACATATAATGTATTGCCTGTATCCTTTTTAGCCAGTTCAGTCGCCAGCTTCACACGCTGGCTTTCGCCGCCGGACAACGTGGTGGAAGGCTGCCCCAGTTTAATATAACCCAGGCCCACATCCTGCAAGACCTTGATCTTGGACAGGATGGTCGGGATATTCTCGAAGAACTCCACCGCCATGTTGATCGTCATATCCAGTACATCCGCAATGGATTTACCACGGAAACGCACTTCCAGTGTTTCACGGTTGTAACGTTTGCCATGACAGTCCTCGCAGGGCACCAATACGTCGGGTAGAAAGTTCATCTCGATGGTCTTGTAACCATTCCCTTTGCAGGTTTCGCAACGACCGCCGGACACGTTGAATGAGAAACGCCCCGGTTTATATCCCCTCACCTTCGATTCGGGAAGATCGACAAAGAGGTTACGGATATCGGAAAATACCCCCGTATAAGTAGCCGGATTGCTTCGTGGCGAACGTCCGATAGGCGACTGGTCGACATTGACGATCTTATCCACATTGTCAATGCCCTCGATCGACTTATAAGGCAACGGATCTTCCAACGAACGATAGAAATGCTGGCTCAGGATCGGTTGCAGGGTACGGTTGATCAACGTCGATTTGCCGCTCCCCGACACGCCTGTCACACAGATCAGCGTTCCCAGCGGGAAAGTTGCATTCACATTTTTCAGATTGTTCCCGCTGGCACCTTTTATCGTGATAAATTTACCGTTTCCTTTCCGGCGCTCGGTGGGAATAGTGATTTCAGTCTCTCCGTTCAAATAGGCAGATGTCAATGTATTTACTTTCAGCATCTCCTGAGGCGTACCTTCGTACACGACCTCTCCGCCCAAACGGCCGGCTTTCGGGCCCATGTCGATCACGTAATCGGCATTCAGCATCATATCCTTGTCATGTTCCACGACAACGACCGAGTTTCCAGTATCACGAAGTTCTTTCAAAGAGTTGATCAGACGGACATTATCACGCTGATGCAACCCGATACTCGGCTCGTCGAGGATATAAAGCACATTGACCAGCTGGCTACCGATCTGAGTTGCCAGGCGGATGCGCTGGCTTTCACCGCCGGAAAGGCTTGCCGAAGCACGGTTAAGAGAGAGATAATCCAGCCCCACATCCAGCAGGAATTTCAGGCGCGAACGTATCTCCTTCAATATCTCTATCGCTATCTGTTTCTGCTTATGATCCAGACGGTCTTCGATGCTGTCCAGCCAATCATACAGTTCGGATATATCATAAGAAGATATCTCCGCAATATTCTTATCTGCAATCCGGTAATGCAAAGCCTCTTTGTTCAGACGCTGGCCGTTACATTCCGGACATGTAGTCATTTTAATAAACTGCCCCGCCCATTTTTGTGCGGAAGCGGATGCCTCACTCTCCTGCTGCATCAGGATATATTTGGCAACGCCTTCATAAGACAGGAAATAATTGGAAGAACCCAGGGATTCGTTCTTGATCTGGAGCCGTTCGTCCGTTCCGTTCATGATCTCGTCGATCGCCTCCGCCGGAATATCCTTGATCGGCGTCTTGATCGTTACCCCATGCTTCTCGCAAAGGGCTTCGATCTGCCAAAAGATAAGCGAGTTCTTATATTTCCCGAGGGCCACGATCCCGCCGTTATAGATACTGAGGGAAGGGTCCGGCACGATCTTTTCCATATCCAGCAGGTTCACCTGTCCCAATCCCTTACATTTGGGGCATGCACCTTGCGGGGAGTTAAAGGAAAAGTTATGCGGAGCCGGTTCGCTGTAGGAAAGTCCGGTTGCTGGGTCCATCAGACGACGGCTGTAATGGCGCAACTCATCCGTATCGGCATCCAGCAGCATGACCAGTCCGTCACCCTGCTTCATGGCTGTACGCAGGCTTTCTTTCAGGCGGCGTTCGTCAGAAGCCGAGACAACCATTTTGTCGATCACCACTTCGATGCTGTGCATCTTGTAACGGTCCAGCTTCATGCCGTGGAATATCTCCTTGATCTCTCCATCGACACGGACGGTCAGATAGCCTTTCTTACGAACCTGCTCGAACAGTTCCTTATAATGTCCCTTACGGTTGCGGACCAGCGGAGCCAGGAGGTATGTTTTCTTTCCCTCATAATGTTCCAGAATCAGGTCGAGCACCTGCTCTTCGGTGTATTTCACCATCTTCTCTCCGCTCAGATACGAGTACGCCTCTCCCGCCCTTGCATAAAGCAGACGGAAAAAGTCGTAGATCTCTGTCGTCGTGCCGACGGTAGAACGGGGATTCTTGTTGGTCGTTTTCTGTTCGATCGAGATGACCGGACTCAATCCGGTGATCTTATCCACATCCGGACGTTCCATATTTCCGAGAAAGTTACGGGCATAGGCAGAGAATGTCTCCACATACCGGCGTTGTCCTTCCGCAAAAATCGTATCAAAAGCCAATGACGACTTACCACTACCACTCATACCCGTTATCACGGTAAGTTTGTTTCTCGGTATCTCGACGTCTATATTCTTCAAATTGTGAACGCGGGCGCCTAAAACGGAAATACGTCCGCCTTCCAATGCATTCTTATCATTCATACTTCTTATCACTGTTTTCTTTTTCATCCGGGAGAAAATCCTGTTCCATCCGAATGGAACTCCGATTACACCCGGAAGGAATTTATCTTACCACCCAAACCGGGTTATGCACGTACGTGTTTGGTGTCTTGTAATACATATCACTTTGTTTGGGAACCTGAAGCGTATAAGTCTTCCCCAATGTCTGCAATTTCCGGTCACGCAACCAGGGGTTGAAGCGTTTCAGGTCGGCATAGGTTATATCATACTTCTGTGCAAAAGCAGACAAATCGGGAATATCTGACGAGACAGCCACATCTTCGCAGGCAACCGGCTTGTACAGGTCTTCCGCCCGGAGCACGAAACCATATTTATACGGGTTCTCAAATATCTGTTTGATCGCCATGATACGATAGACGTAACGGCTTGTTTCCTCTACCAACCAAAGATCGAAGGTGCTGTCGGCTTCCTGTTTGGTCAGTTCGCCGGAGATACGTCCCATGCCCGCATTATAAGAAGCGGCCACATTCGCCCAGTCACCGTATTTGTCGTAAGCAGCTTTCAAATATTTGCAGGCAGCCTCGGTCGCCTTGGCTACGTGGCAACGTTCATCGACCGTCGGAGTAACAGTCAGACCATATTGTTTACCTGTCCCTTCCAGAAACTGCCACATTCCCACGGCACGTGCCGGCGACGACACACGCGGGTCCAGATGACTCTCTATCACAGCCAGATACTTGAAGTCATCGGGGATACCGTTTGCTTTCAATATAGGTTCGATAACCGGGAAATAGCGGTTGGCTCGCTTGATCAATAACATGGTGGTCGAATGGAAATAAGTAAAACTACTCATTTCACGGTCGAACCCTTCGCGCATATTATAGCGGGTCAGATCAATAGGTTTACCACAGAAAGTAACCGACGCCGGTATATCGGGCGACGATGTCATCGACATCACCACCGGACGCCCGTCCATTACTTTTTCCGAATCGCTTGAGCCGATAGACAAACAAGCAGTCAGGCAGATCAGACCGCCTGACAAAAAACTGAATATACTATTCTTCGATAATCTCATCCTGAATTTGTTTTGATCTAAGAATGTTAATAGAACCTTTTCTCTTTATAGGTTTACCGTCCGAGCCGGTAGCCTCAATCACATAAAAATAAACACCGGGGGCCACATACTTGCCTCCCTTTTTGCCGTCCCAGCCTTTCGACGGGTCCGTCCAATGATACATTTCCACTCCCCACCGATTGAATATCCAACATTTGAAACGGGTCAGAGAGCGATAGGCCACCCTGAACTCGTCGTTGATACCGGGCGATGTACCGGGCGAAAAAGCATTCGGGACATCGAGATAAGAATCCGAAATGTTTACCGTAACATCAGGGGGATTTGCCTGGCATTGGCCAGTCCGGTCGTTCACTGTTAATCTAACCACATAAGTACCGTTTTGGTTGAAAACAAAAGAGGTTTCCTCTCCGCTAAAATCTCCCAATAACGTACCGTAATTCTCTTCGCCCTCTTCATTACCTTCACTGCTTCCTCCGCCTTCATCTTTCCTGTATATCTTCCAATTAAACATAGCAGCAACCGGCGTATTAGCAATTGCCGTAAAATTAAACTCGACCGGAGCAGAGAGACTGTCGCCTTTTACGACCATATTAGGCACATCAGAGGCATAAGACAAAGTATCTATTTTCATAACAGCTTCAACGGCGATGGCCTGATAGACATCAGTCGTCATTGTTTTCTCCACACCGAAATGACGAGCGAAGAGGTCACCTTTTAAAGTAACGTCTGTGTCACAAAGCGGAGCTGGAACAGGATCTTTAAAAGGATTATTAATTGTTTCAATTACAGTTTCAGAAAGAAAAGAAGTCTTATCTTCTCTCATCTTCTCTGTCTGATAAATAACCTCAAACTCACGGTTTAATATTTTTGAAGTACCTGTCTGAGGATAATTATACCTCATTTCCGGCATTTCTGCAATACCACCCAAATACATATTAGTACAATTACTACGTTGTGTATCTATATAAAAACTTGATATCTCAAACACATATTTACTATAATCTATAAGCCAAACATATGCTTCCGAAAGACCGGTTTCTTCAACATAATACCCATATCCTTCTTCCAAATTACTTACCACAGAAGTTGTTCCATTCTGAACAGACGGAATCTTCTCTGCTTCCAGCCTTTTGGTCTTATACCTATACCATTGATGCGAAGTAGAAGATGAAGTATAACTGATTTGTACGTTATCCATACCATAAACAAGATAGACTTCCAAATGCTGATTCTTGTTCATATCTACACCTGCATCCACTAACAAAGGCGTACCTCTCCCCCCTGTTACCGTATATTTTTGAGCATGTGCTGCAAGTATCAATAACAAAAAACAGAGCGTTCCGATCACTCTTCTTAAACAATTCCTTTGCATATATTATAACCTAATTAGCTTCCAAAATTAGTATTTTATACGGACATACACTATCTTTGCTGCAAATATTCGAATCAGCAAATGAATAAGATTAGTATATACGTATTGACGTTATGCCTGAGTTTTTCCGCTGTCTCCTTGTATTCACAAAACAACAGAGCACGGATCATTACTACTAACGAATTAAATGATAATATATTTTATCATACGATTGAACGGGGACAAACAGTCTACTCGATCGCTACCATGTACGGAGTAACTGTCGACGACATTTATCACCTGAATCCCGAAAGTCGCGAATCAATAAAGGCCGGAGCCACCTTAAAAATCCCGCAAAAGGATGTAAGTTCCGCTCCGATGGGAAACGCTGAAGATAATTATCTGTATCATACTATACAACCTAAAGAAACGCTGTATTCATTATCTATCCGGTACAAAGTGCCCGGTCCTGATATTATCGCGGCAAATCCGGGATTATCCGTTTCCACTTTTACCATTGGCAAGACGATCCGTATCCCGGCAACTCCTATAGAAACACTGCCGACCAAAGAAGTAAAGACCGTAACCAAGGAAATCGAATATACGATCGCCAAGAAAGAAACGATGTACCGCATTTGCCGGAAATTCAATGTGTCCAGTGCAGAACTGATCAAAAGGAACCCCGAACTGAAAAACGGAGTAAAAGCCGGTATGGTCATTAAAATACCGGTAGAGACTAAAGAGACAGTGACTGAAACAGCTCCTGCCATGCATGAAAGAGACGTCAATGCCCTTTTGTCGATCCCCCAAGAGATCAAGCGCGTCAATATGATCAAGGTAGCTTTGTTATTGCCGTTCATGACAAACGAAGCAACTCCATCTGCAAACACGTTGCGTTTTATTGAATATTACGAAGGTATGCTGCTGGCTGTCGACAGCCTTCGTAACAGCGGTTGTTCGATCGAACTTTCCGTCTTCGATACTGGCAACGGAACCAAGAAGGTGAAAGAAATCCTGAAAGAAGATGCTTTGAAGGAAGCCAACCTGATCATCGGAGCCGTACAAAACGACCAGATCGCTCCCGTTGCCGAATTTGCAGAAAAGAATAATATCAAATACGTGATCCCATTCACTTCCAAAAATGACGATGTATTATCCAATGCGCATGTATACCAAGTTAATACGCCTCACTCCTATTTGTATGCCAAAGCATCCCAAGCTGGTTGCGACCTGTTTGGGAACGATAATATCATCCTGGTAAAAGTGCCCGGCACAGAAGAGAAAACGGATTTCATCAAAGCCTTCAAAGCAGAAATGAAACAACGGAATATCGCCTGGCGTGAACTGACCTACTCAGCCGAAACATTCCCAGTCGAGATAGAAGCTATGCTCAGTACAGATAAACGAAGCGTGATCGTTCCGACTTCCGGCTCACTGGATGCACTGAATAAACTCAAATCGCCTTTACGCATGCTGGCTGAGTCTAAACCCGAATGCAATATCACCCTGTTCGGTTATCCGGAATGGCAGACGTATACCCGCGAATGCCTGGATGACTTCTTCGCTCTGAATACATATATATATAGTAACTTCTATGCCGACAACCTTTCGCCCGAAGTTGCTGATTTCTATTCAAAATATAAGACATGGTATAGTAAGAACCTGATCAATACGTTCCCTAAATACGGTATATTAGGATTCGACACTGGTATGTTCTTTTTTGATGCCATCAAAAAATATGGTTCCAATTTCGAAAACAACCTGGACAAGATCCGTTATAAGAGCATACAAACCGGATTCGATTTTGAACGGGTAAATAATTGGGGCGGATTCATCAATACCAATATATTTATCGTTCACTACCAGAGTGATTTTAACGTAACACGTAGCGAAGTAAGATGATTAGAAAGAGTATAATCACATCCTTTTTGTGCCTGGCCATTATTATAAGCGCCATGGCACAGCAAAACAGGTTTCCTCAGGAGGTCTCCGTTGGTGCTTCCTTCGGAATGAACTTCTCGTCCGTAAGTTTCAATCCCAAGGTATATACGAAAATGAAACAGGGGTACAATGCCGGACTGGTGCTGCGCTGGAACACGGAAAAGAATCTGGGGTTACAAACCGAACTGAATTTCAGCCAACAGGGATGGGACGAGGAATTCGAAGAGCATCCGACCTATAAATACAGTCGTACGATCAATTATTTCGAAATTCCGTTCTTCACCCATATCTATTTCGGCAGCAACAGATTCAAGTTTTATTTTAACCTGGGTCCCAAAATAGGTTATGCCTTCAGCGAAAAGACGGAAACAAACCCGAACGAGACAAATACGAACGCCGGCTCCAATGAGCAACACAACATGGCCATCCAGAAAAAATTCGATTGGGGATTGTGTGGTGGTCCGGGGCTTGAACTGCGTACCGGCATCGGTTATTTCCTGCTGGAAGGACGCTATTATTATGCGCTGGGTGATATTTACGGTAGCCGCAAAAGCGATTACTTCAACAAATCGTCCAGCCAGGTAATCTCCGCACGTATCATCTACCTGCTGCCCATCCGGAAATAAGAATTTTCAACTGAAATGTTCCTGACGGTATTTGGACGGAGTCGTTCCGTACGCCTGTTTAAATACCGTACTAAAATAACGCTGGTTGGCGAACCCTGCCTTCTCTGAAACCTCCAGGATGCTGAGATTCTTATCCGCCAGCAGTTCCATCACACGGGTCATTCTGAATTTATTAATATAATCGCCGATACTGATATCGGTCAATGCCTTCAGCTTATTATACAGGGAGGCACGGCTCATTGCCATTTGCGTGGCGACATAGTTCACATCCAGGTCTGGGTTTTCCAACTGTCTCCCGATCAATTCATTCAGTTTCTTCATAAATACCTCATCCGCATTGCTAATCGTATCTTCTTTAAGAGAAATGACTGCAATATCGCTTTTATAACGTTGCTTAACCGCTTCCCTGTTCTTTAAAAGATTACAGATCATTACCAGCAAGAACTCCAGATCAAACGGTTTCGGCAAATAAAAATCTACTCCTTCTTTATATCCTTGTATCGTACTACCCTGGTCTGCCCTGGCGGTCAACAAAATAACCGGGATATGGCTGACTTCCGGCGTGCTTTTTAATTGCCGGCAAAATTCAAAGCCATTCATACGAGACATCATCATATCACAAACAACAATATCGGGTACACAATGCACAGCGATATTCAATGCTTCTCCCCCTTCTTCCGCCACATACACTTGCCTGAAATGTGTTTTCAATGAAATCTTCAGATAATTCAGAAGTTCCGGTTCATCCTCCATAATCAGAACGGAATACTTTCCTACAGAAAAGTCCGTGAATAACCTGTGCAGATTGGCATCAACCACTTTCCCCGCCCAATGCAGACGTGTAACTGATGATTTCTTTTTCCGCTTTTTCACGATCAGACAGAAAACAAAGAACAGCCCTATTATAACCAATAAGCTACAACAGAACATGAACCAGGTCATTCCTGATATAACGCTTGTATGAGCCGAATAACAAAAAAAGACATAAAATAAATATATATACACTCTTGTAGCCAACACCTTCAATGTTTGATTAATAGATTAATACCAGTGTTCCGTAAGAACTCATGCCATTGTATCTTAATCAATAGATTATTAAAGAATTAGTCATTGAATTAAATACTTCGGTAGTTTACAGGTAGCTTATTATAACGAATAACCAGAGGAATAGTTACTGTTTTAGAATCTAGGGTGTACAGCCTGACTATAAAACACTATATATCGCTTCACTAAATTTTACCGTATACTTGTTAGAATTAAGTAAGAAATAAAATCCTGGCCCATAAACTATAAGAGAAGCATCTTTGTGTAAAAAAATCTTTTTATATCTTTGCTGAATAAATAAGAGAACATGAGTTCTTACGGGACTAATATTCCTCCAATAACACTTAGGAATCAACATTTCTCCCCTTTTCTGGACAAATATTGAAGTTTTTTGTACAAATCCTGACATTAACCGCCAACTATACATCTACATTTGTAACAGCATACTCCGGTAGTATAAAAGCGAAATTGTTAACACTAAAAGTATATCAAATGGCAAAAGGCAAACTCCTTCTTTTTTTATTTATTGGCTGGTTAGTTACCGGATGCACCACCTCCGGTCCGGCTGAAATGAATATCATCCCGCTACCGGAACAACAAGTAGCCGGAAACAGCCATTTCACATTCAGCAAGAATACTGTCATCCAGGTCGAGAATCGGGAACAGAAACCGATTGCCGGATTATTAGCTGATTTGTTTACCTCTTCTGCCGGATTTACACCTGTGGTAAACACTGGTTCGTCCGCCGCTTCCGCCTCCGTCATTTTTTCTACCGACACAACACTCGTAAAAGAATGCTATAAACTGGATATAACCCCATCCCGTATCTCTATCCAGGCAGCCGGTAAAGAAGGATTCTTCTATGCCGTGCAGTCAATCCGCCAGTTGCTTCCTCCCGCTATAGAAAACAAAGAACCGGTTAGTAATATCCAATGGAACGTACCGGCATTAAACGTACAGGATAGTCCGCGTTTCCCCTACCGCGGATTATTACTCGATGTCTCCCGCTGTTTCATTCCTAAAGAAAATGTAATCAAAATCATTGATTACATGGCTATGCTGAAACTGAACAGACTAAATTTGCATCTCGTCGACGGAAACGGCTGGCGACTGGAAATAAAGAAATATCCCCGGTTAACGGAAGTCGGTGCCTGGCGGGTTGCACGCGAAGGGGATTTCTCCCAACGCAAAAATGCTAAACCGAGTGAACCGACACCCATAGGCGGATTTTACACACAGGAGGATATGAAAGAGATTATTGCCTATGCGAATGCCCGCCAGGTCGAAATCATTCCGGAAATAGAGATGCCGGCACATACCAATTCCTCGCTGGCCGCTTACCCGGAACTGGCATGCCCCATAGTAAAAGATTTTATCAGCGTCATTCCAGGAATGGGTGCACATGCCTCTGAAATCGTCTATTGCGCCGGTAACGACAAAGTCTATTCTTTTCTGGAAGATGTGATAGACGAAGTGGCCGACCTTTTCCCCTCTTCCTATATCAATCTGGGAGGCGATGAAGCCTCTAAAAAGAACTGGAAGAAATGCCCGCTTTGCCAGGCACGGATGAAAGCCGAAGGATACACGGACATCGAAGATTTACAGGGATATTTCATGAACCGCATGTCCGATTATGTAAAAAGTAAAGGCAAGCAGGTCATCGGATGGGACGAACTCATCAACAGCAAAATACCCGACGGCGCCACAATCCTGGGATGGCAAGGAATGGGGACGGCCGGATATAAGGCAGGGCAACTGGGACATAAGTTTATTATGACCCCGGCACGCGTCCTCTACCTGATTCGCTATCAGGGCCCGCAATGGTTTGAACCACGTACTTATTTCGGAAACAATACCTTAAAAGGCGTATACGACTATGAACCTATACAGCCGGATTGGGACCCGAAAGTTGCCGCCAACCTGATAGGCGTGCAAGGATGTATGTGGACGGAATTCTGCTATTCGGCAGAAGATGTCGAATACCTGCTTTTCCCCCGTCTGGCCGCCGTTGCCGAAATAGCCTGGTCGGGAAAAGACCGGAAAGACTGGCCCGGCTTCCTGAAACGCCTGGATGTATTAACACAACATTATGATTATCTGGGAGTAAACCACGCCCGTTCCATGTTCAACATCGACCATCTGGTAACAGGCAACAACGATACATTGAAAGTTGTCCTCACCTGTATCCGACCGGATATGGAGATACGTTATACGACCGACGGGAACGAGCCGGTCGCCACATCATCCCTGTACACCGACTCTCTGGTTGTCACCAACGATATCACAATCAACGCTGCAACCTTTGCAAACGGCAAACAAATGGGGAAAACCCTGACCCTCCCGCTCCATTGGAACAAGGCCACCGCCCGCCCCGTTCAGGATGGAAACAGTCAGACATATCGCCTGACCAACGGATTACGGGGCAGCAACAAACAATCCGACTTCGAATGGTGCGGCTGGTACGACGAAGATGCAACCTTTACGATCGACCTGGGAAAAACGGAGGCAATGAATGAAATAACAATCGGTTGCATCACCAATTACGGAATGGGCGCACATATCCCCGGCCGGATTACGTTGTCCGTCTCAGACGACAACCAGGCATATACGCAGGTTGCAGAACGCAGTTTTACTCCGGAAGAAATATTCCGCGAAGGAATCCGCATCGAAGACAAGACATTCGACAACCTGAAGGCTACAGGCCGTTACCTGAGAGTCGCCCTGAAAAATCCAGGTAAATGCCCGGACGACCATACACGTCCCGGACAAGGAACCTGGATGTATATAGATGAAGTCACAGTACAATGAAACATATCAATCTAAAATACAAATGAGAAAAACGAGGTTATCTATTTTCGCTCTGTGCTGCCTGGGGATGCTCCAGGCGGCTACAGGGTCGACAGACAACAACAAGCCCGAGTGGCAAAGCCAGTACGCAACCGGACTCAACAAACTGGAACCGCATGCTTACGTCTGGCCTTTTGAGAACGAGAAAGCCGTGTCCGTACGCGACCACGAATCGTCCCCCTGGTACCAAAGCCTGAACGGAAAATGGAAATTCCATTGGACAAAGAACCCGGACAACCGCCCGAAAGATTTCTACAAGCCTTCTTTCTATACCGGAGGATGGGCAGATATCAACGTTCCCGGCAACTGGGAACGGCAGGGATACGGTACCGCCATTTACGTAAACGAAACGTATGAGTTCGACGACCCGATGTTCAACTTCAAGAAGAATCCGCCTTTCGTCCCTTATGAAGAAAATGAAGTCGGCTCTTACCGCCGCACCTTTACCGTTCCGACAGACTGGGACGGCCGCCGCGTAGTTCTCTGCTGCGAAGGCATCATTTCTTTCTATTATGTATGGGTGAACGGGGAAAAACTAGGATATAACCAGGGTTCTAAAACCCCGGCAGAATGGGATATTACCGATAAGCTGAAACCGGGCGAAAACACTGTAGCCCTGGAAGTCTATCGCTGGAGCAGCGGCTCCTATCTGGAATGCCAGGACATGTGGCGCCTAAGCGGTATCGAACGGAGCGTCTACCTTTACAGCACGCCCCGGCAGTATATTGCCGACTACAAGGTAGTTTCCACTCTCGACAAGAATACTTACAAGGACGGAATCTTCAACCTGGACGTTCAGATTGCCGGTCCGGCCAATCCGGACGCCCGCATCGCTTACCAGCTGAAAGATGCCGACGGTAAAACCGTCCTGAAAGAAGAGGCAAAAGTCCCTACCGGAGAAAACAGCCGGATTACATTCAAAGAAACGACAATCCCCGATGTAAAAGCCTGGAGTGCCGAACATCCGAACCTGTACACGCTCGTCCTCTCCCTGAAAGACGCTGGTGGCAAAGAAACCGAACTGACCGGAGGCAGAGTAGGTTTCCGCACGTCCGAAATCAAAGACGGCCGCTTCTGCGTGAACGGCGTACCGACACTGGTGAAAGGGACCAACCGCCATGAACATTCGCAACTGGGCCGTACGGTCAGCCGCGAACTGATGCTGAAAGATATCGAGTTGATGAAGCAGTACAACATCAACACCGTACGCAACTCCCACTACCCGACCGACCCGTTATGGTACGAACTTTGCGACGAATACGGCCTCTATATGATCGACGAAGCCAACATCGAATCGCACGGAATGGGATACGGTCCCGAATCACTGGCTAAAGACAGCACCTGGCTCCCGGCCCATATGGACCGCACCCGCCGGATGTACGAACGTTCCAAGAACCATCCCTGCATCGTAATCTGGTCGCTGGGCAACGAAGCTGGCAACGGCATCAACTTCGAACGTACCTACGACTGGCTGAAATCGGTCGAGAAGAACCGCCCCGTACAGTACGAACGTGCCGAACAAAACTACAATACCGACATCTATTGCCGCATGTACCGCAGCGTAGACGTAATCAAAGAATATCTGAACCAGAAGGAACCGAAAATCTACCGTCCTTTTATCCTCTGTGAATATGTGCATGCGATGGGTAACAGTGTCGGCGGCCTGAAAGAATACTGGGACGTATTCGAAAACGAACCGATGGCACAAGGCGGTTGCGTCTGGGATTGGGTGGACCAGTCTTTCCGCGAACTGGATGAAAATGGCAACTGGTATTGGTCGTATGGCGGCGATTACGGTCCTAAAGGTATCCCCAGCTTCGACAACTTCTGCTGTAACGGCCTGGTCAGCGCCGACCGTGAACCGCATCCGCATCTGAACGAAGTGAAAAAAGTCTACCAGTATATCAAGACAAAACTGACAGACGAACGCAATCTGACCCTCTCCATTAAAAACTGGTACGACTTCAGCAACCTGAACGAATATACCTTAAACTGGCAGTTGGTTACAGACGACGGCCGCACTGTCCGCCAGGGAACGGAAACCGTCAATTGCCTCCCTCACGAGACAGCTACTTTGACACTGGGTAAAACCGTTTTACCGAAAGACTGCAAAGAAGTCTTCCTGAACTTGAGCTGGACACCTAAGCAGACACGTCCGTTCCTGCCGACTACTCATGAAGTTGCTTACGACCAGTTTGTATTGGCAGCCAATAAAAACTATCAGCCGAAATATCCGGGTCTGAAAGCATCAGCGTTGAAACAGGACGGCAACACGTTCAACAACGACCGTATAAGCATCTCTTTCTCCCCGGAGACAGGAGCCATGACATCTTACAAACTCGATGATAAAGAGTTACTTTCAACCCCTCTCACCATCAGCCTGTACCGTCCGATTACCGACAACGATAACCGCGACCGCAATGGTGCCCGCCTCTGGAAAACCGCCGGCCTCGACAAACTCAGCCAGCAAGCAACAGCTTTCCGCACAGGCAAGAACAGCGTACAGACAACCCTGGCACTACTGAATGACAAATCCGAAACAGTAGGGACAGCGACACAGCACTATAGTGTCAACCCTGACGGCACAGTAAAGATAGCGACTACCTTTACCCCGGACACCACCATCGTCAAATCGTTGGCACGCATCGGACTAACCTTTGAAATGCCTGCCGAATATGCACAGGTTTCCTACCTGGGACGTACCGGAGAAACCTACACAGACCGTATCCAAAGCGGCCGTATCGCCATCGACCAGACAGACGCGGAACGTATGTTCCATTATTACGTCAAACCGCAATCGACAGGTAACCGCACGGATATGCGCTGGGCAACAATCACCAACGAAGCCGGTAACGGCCTGCACGTAACGGCTGCCCACCCATGGCAATTCAGTATGGTTCCTTTCGCGGACAGCAATATCGATGCATCCACGCATATCAACCAACTGAAACGAAGCGGCACAGTCACCGTCCATCTGGATGCTGAACAGGCCGGCGTAGGAACGGCTACCTGCGGCCCGGGTGTATTGCCTCAATACCTCGTCCCGGTAAAGAAGGCAACGTTCGAGTTTATTATCCGGCCGATAAAGTAACAGACTGTTGCAAACCTTATTCATATTACAAAAAATCCCGGAGAGAAAAATTCCCCGGGATTTTTTATGGCTATCTTCTTAATATAAATCTTTAAAGCTGTTCGATCTCTTCGGAAGTCATACCAGTTGCTTTCATTATGACATCAGTCGATATTTGCATCGCTTTCATGTTTTGAACAGTTCTTTGCAAAGCTTCTTGCTGACCTTTTTCAATACCTTCTTCCAGGCCCTTTTCCAGGCCCTTTTCCATGCCTCTCTTCAAACCTTTCTCCTCGGCTTGTTCGATAGCATATTCGGTCGTACATCGCCAATCACGATAACGCTTCAGGACTTCGTCATACACGTCACGTTCATGGGATGTCATTGCATTCACGTTTGCAGCATCGAGTATACGACGAAACGCTTCATTTTCCTCCTTGAAAGGAGACATATCAAATATATCCATATTCTTCAATATATAAATCAGATTCTCAAAAGGAGTTACGCATTCCTCTTTACTCAAATTAAACAACTCAAACGAAATATAAATCTGTTTCAGTTTGACTTCACCAAAAGATTCACCTGTTTCTTCATTCGCCAAGACTACGTTCGTTCGCCAGGAATAAAACTCCGGCAAGCTGAAGTTCAACAAGTAGATACCATACACGGGAAGAAGTTCATACTTCCACCCCGAACCTATCTGTCCCTGACGGGAGATCATTCGGCAAATATAATAAAATCCACGGTTAAAAAAATAGCGTTGGGGACAATTCTGCATCTCCAAAATAAACTTCGTGCCATCTACATCTTCACAAAGACAATCGAAAATAACTGTGCGCTGGTCCAATGACTCGGGTAAAATTTCTTTATCCAGGTAAGTCAAGTCTTTAACTTGTCGCTCGCCCTCCAAGGCGGCATTGATAAAGTCGATAGCTACTTGTTTGTTACCGAATACGGCTTTGAAGCCGCGATCTAACATAATGTTTACGTACTGTTCCATAGTACAAGGTTTTAAATGGTTGGACGTCCGATAGTGAACGATGTGCCAAAGGTAAAAATCTTTTTCGGAATAAAAAACAAATTATATATAAATGTAAAATATACCAAAACCTGCACCTGAATAAGGGAAAACTTATAAGTTCCTCATCTCGAAATTCCGACTTCTTCATCTCATGAAGTTGACTTCTTCATCTCATGAAGTTGACTTCTTCATCTCGCAAAGCCAACCTCTTCATCTCACGATACTGGCTTCTTCAAGTTTCGGAAAAGACTTCTTGATGTTTCAAAGCAAGTCTCTTCATGTTTCGGAGTTTACTCCTTCATGTTGCGAAACAGAGTTCTTCTACCCGAAAAGCCGAAATAAAAATCCCCTCCGGAAAACCGGAGAGGAAATTTTAATCATTCAGAAAATAGAAATTATTCAATCTCCGGACGGTCACCACCAGACTCGCCAGAACCGCCACCGGTATTTGTCTTGCCTTCAACCAGCTTGTCGATCCATACAAAGTCCACTTTTTGCATAGCTGTCTTCAATTCTTCACCGGGCTGGAAATTAATATTTACACAATTAATGTCCGTAGCCTTCAGATCTTCTTTCTTATCCTTGCCCTTACTGTTAAGGGATGGAGAAAACGTACCCCAATTACCGAGTTTCACACTATGCCCGTCCGACATCAGACGTTGCAATATTTTTCGAAATTGACGAAGAGACATCAAAGCCTCTGCCGGATTAAGTGTCGTCTCATCAGCAATGAGGTCGGCAACTTCGGTCTCCCCGATCAATCCGGTGGAGTTTTGAACGACATACCATTTTTTGGGTGCATTCTTGTCCCGCGGATTAGCACGCTGGATTGCTTTAATTAAAATACTCATAGTTATAAAACTTTAAATTATTAAAAATAAAAATACAGTAACTATTGTTGTTGCAAAACTTATAACACATACAAACAGTGATATGATAAGATCATAAGTCTTGCCTTTTTCATAACATTTCTATTTTATGGTAAAATAATAAAATTCAATTATATAGTACATTAAAGGTTCCCCCTCTTCACAGAGGAGGAAACCTTCCCACATCAACGATGCGTACTAATACCTATGAAATAATTATAATAATAAAATTCATAGTATAATAGATCTAATACTCAGCTTTTATATCATACTATTTAGATGGACCGGAAGGTGTTAACGGCCATCCAGGATTCTGATAAATTACAGAAGTGGACAGATCATCCGGGTTCGTTGCCGAAATTCTGAAATGTGTCAAAGCAATAGGTGTCAAATAATGTGCTTCACACCAGTTATATCCGTTGAACATAATATTATTAGTTTTCACGATCTGATATGGCCTCAAGTATTTACCACTCTCTGTGTAATTAGAGACATTGGGATTCTCCTGTCCTTGCGGGATCAATAAATTCTTTCCGCTTGTTTCATCTTTATAAGCATCCTTCAACTCTGATTCCCATAAATTTACACCTTCTACTTGATAATTTCGTACCTGATCAAGTGCTCTCCAACGTTTCAAATCAGTCATACGAAAACCTTCTTCCAGTAACTCGCAACGACGTTCACGGCGAATACAGTATAATAATTTACTTACCTGCTGTCCTGCAGAGTATACACCCCAATCTGATTCTTTACCCAAATCCGTAGCATCAAGTGTTATTTTATAATCTGGCAGATTAGCCCTGTCACGAATTGCAGTCCAGTATCCCTGTGCCTTAGAATCAATACTCGTACCATTATTTTCAATACAGGAAGCTTCAATATAATTCAGATAAGCCTCCGCTGCACGGAATACAGGACAACCTTCTATACTCGTCTGTCCACCTTTATAATAGTTATCACTTAAACCTTTACGTAATCCATATCCTGTAACAGCTCTATTTTCTGCCAAATTCAAAATTCCAGGAGCACCGTTATCTCCCCCCCATTTCAAACCAACTTTTGTATCCATGACTTCCATCGGTTTCATCATAAATAAATCCAAACGAGATTCTCTACCTTCTCTTACATTATCAACAGAAGTATCTCCTTTATATCCTGAACCGGAAGCATAAATTGGCAGTCCGTTATTCATTAGAAATGTTTCTACAAACTGACGGGTAAATCCCGAATTTCCACCGCTTGGCAGATACGACGTAGCAAAATGATAAATATTGAAATCAGTATTATTATATTTCTTCCATAACAAAATTTCAGGACAACCCTCCATATCTTCCAGACAGAATTGCGCATAATAAGGATTTCCCATCTTTCTTTCTCCTGACTGATTAACAGCTAGTAAGCCAAGATCTGCTATTTCTGCAGCCGCCTTTTTACATTCAGACACGAAATAAGCGATATCGGCATCAAGATTCCCAGAGAAGTCTTTACCCGGCCAACCGGGTCCACCCGGAACAAGGCTCGTCCCTTTATGATAAGTCAACCAACTGGCTTCAAATAAAGCAACTCTGGACTTAACCAACAGTGCTGCATTCCGGGTTATCCTGTTCTTTCCTCCAGGAGGTGTATTACTTAAATATGAAATCGCCTGATCCAGGTCACTAAGAATAAATTTTGCAACTTCATTACGAGGCTGCCGCTTACTTGCTTCAATCAAGGCCTCTTTCTCATCAGGTAAGGTATTCTTCACAATCGGGAAATCACCATACGTCTTCAATTTACTAAAATATTTCCAGGCACGTTCAAAATAAATCTCTCCAATATAATGTCTGATATTTTCTTCAACGCCTGTAATTTCACCTGCTTCATAGCGAGGAAGTACAATTTCAAGAAAATAATTCAGTTCCCTTATAACATCAAAATTCCAAGGATCATCTTCTCTTTTATTGTATGATTCCTTTACCTTTAGTTCACCCGGTGCCCATTGGTTATCGAAAGAAGAAGTAGCCTGATTATCTGTATTATTATCTTCCTTCCATATACCTATATTATACCCATCATGAGTTGTGAACTCATAATGCTTAACAGCATACGATGCTAGATCAGATTCCGTCCAAAAGAAGTCATCTGGTGTCACTTTATCAAGCGGTTTCATTTCTAAGAAGTCATTGCATGATGTCAGTCCGATGAATCCTCCGAACAAAATAACTATATATTTATTCCATGTTTTCATTGTCACTTCATTTAAAAATTAACACTAAATCCTGTTGAATAAGTCCGTGAAAGCGGATATGTTTTAGCCGTACTTGTCGCACCATTATCAGCCCCGTATCCCGTCCCTAAGGTTTCAGGATCGTAACTATTAGGTAATGAAGTTATAGTTAACAAGTTATCTGCCGAGAAAAATATTCTGAGATTTTGTATACCGATTCTTTTTGTCAGGTAAGCAGGGATCGTATAACCAATCTGCAAATTCTTCAAGCGACAATAAGCTGCATTTTGAAGATAACGCGTCTGCTTCTTCTGGTTTTTATCGCCAGCAAAGTTCGGACGTGGAAAATAACCATCCAGATTAGTCCCCCATTCGTCTCCTTCCGGACGAAAGAAATCCATATGTTCTGTAAATACAGTCGATCCCCATTTTCCGCCACTGGCACCAAACATCATATTGCCATCCAACCAATAATCTCTTTTAGCAACTCCCTGTAAAAATAGTCTAACATCAATACCCTTCCAAGCAGCATCCAGATCAAGACCAAATTTAAAACGCGGTGTGTTATTTCCTATTATTTTAAAGTCCCCCGGATCTGTAATCGTTTTTCCTTCATGAATCACTCCATTACCGTCCAGGTCTTTATACATAATATCGCCGGCTGCCCATTTACTACCTTGTTCATTCTGACCTCCGTTAGGCAAAGTAGCCAAATGATCATTCATTTCTTGATCTGTTTTTGCTATACCTATCGTTTCATATCCCCAAATTTCACCCATATACTGACCAGCACGCCAAGTATTCAAAGAACCTGTTTCATTCGGGTATTTCAATATTTTCTGACGGTCATCAGAAAGAATAAAATGAACACCATACTGCAAGTCTCTAATCTGATCTCTCCAGGATATATCCAAATCGAATCCCCGAGACATTAAGTCGGCATTATTCGTCTTCGGAACCTTTGTTCCCAAAATTACCGGAAGCTCAGGAGCCGGACCTACCATATTTACTGTTTTCCTTTCAAACCAATCAAAACTAACATTCAAACGATTCTGAAGGAATCCCATATCCAAACCTATATCCCATGAGCGCATCGTTTCCCAGCCAAGCAATACAGAAATTAAATCCGGAGCATTTGAGGTATTCGGAAGCTGATTATTGATAAGCCATTTACCATCCTTATCGGCTGCTGCAAATTTCATTGTTTGAATATATGGATAAAGAGATTCTGTGTTCTGATTACCCAACTCCCCCCATGATCCACGTACTTTAAACGTATTTACAATATGTTCATAAGGTTGCATAAACTCTTCACGGGCAATATTCCACCCAAGAGAAAAAGATGGGAATAAATTCCATCTTTTATCCTGAATAAAACGTGAAGTTCCGTCATAACGGAGATTTACTTCCAACAAATATCGTTCTTTATAATCATAATTCAGACGACCAAAGAAACCAGCCGTAGCCCAATGTTCCAACTTCGAATCTGTAATTTTCTCTTGCCCGGTAGCCTGAGATATGTTAGGAACATTGTCCGTAATCAAATCATTCTTTTTTGCACCTAACTTACGATATTTATTCAATTCAGCTTGGAAACCCACCATTGCCTTCATTGTATGGCCTCCCTTAAATGCCTTCATATATTCTGAATAAACATTCGGATTAAAAAAATTAGTACGCCCTGCTGATTCCTCTGCAGAAGTCACATCGAAGCCTCCCTTATAGAACATGCTTCCGTCAACATTCCATTTAGGTAGTTTATACGTATGCTTATGCCAAAACTCATCAATGGTCTTATAATTTATTTCTCCAAATATTTTCCAATTCTTTATCGGCTCCAACACGATCTGGAATTGCTGATACAACCAATCTGTCTGTGTATTATCGGAACCACTATGAACAAGACCTGATATCTGATCATTCAGAATATATCCATTCGGATCTAATACCGGTTCTGTCGGCCAACGTTTCGTTAATTCATGATATAACTGATTACCCATATAAGAGGTTTTCTCATAATCTTTCCGCATAAATTTAGTACTGTAATTTACATGTAACCAAGGGAAAAGCTCTGCATTAATCTTAGCTGTCATCGTATATCGTTTCACATTATCCGGGCGATAACTCATTAAACCATTCTCATCCATAAAATTACCAGAAAGATAATACTGAATTTTTTCTGTTCCACCATTTGCACTCAACGAATGCTCTTGTGAAAATGCTGTATTACCAAAAAGAAGATCATACCAGTCATTGTTACTATTTCCTATCCAGTTCCATGTATTCGGATCATTCGTATTAGGTACTGTCGTGTCTGTAAATGAACCATTTTGATACCCTATAATACGCTGCATTGTCTCTTCGTTAAATGTTGGATTTTGACCATCAGCAGCTGCCGCACGATTAAAATACTGAGCAAATGTATAAGAGTCAGCAACATGCGGCATATTAATTGCATGAGTCCAGCGAAGGTTATTATTATAATTGATACTAATCCTACCGGCTTTTCCTTTTTTAGTCGTAATCAAAACAACACCAAAAGGAGCGCGAGAACCGTATATGGAAGAGGCTGCAGCATCTTTCAATATGGAGATAGTTTCGATATCATTCGGATTCAATACGTTCATATCACCTTCCATACCATCAATAAGGACTAGAGGATCTGATTTTGATCCTTCTCCGATCGTGCCAGCACCACGAATATTAATCTTCATATTTTGATTAATTTCTGCACCACCTGTACCACCATAGGAGAAGTTCATACCGGGAACCAAACCTTGTAAAGCTTCTGAAATAGTAGCAACCGGTCGGGATTGGAGTTTTTTGGAATCAACTACAGATACCGAACCTGTGAGATTTACTTTTTTCTGTGTTCCGAAACCAACAATGACAACCTCATCCAATGTTTGTGTATCCTCTTTTAAAGTAATTCTAAAAAGATTTTCTTTATCAACAGGGATTTCCTGAGTTACATAACCAATATAACTGATTTTCAATACAGCATTTGTTGGTACAGACAAGTGGAAATCACCATTTACATCAGTAATTGTCCCGATAGAAGTTCCTTTCACCTGAATAGAAGCTCCAATAACAGATTCACCATTTTCATCCTTTACTGAACCTTTTATTGTACGTTCATTTTGTTGGACACCTAGTGTACCAGCATCTTTTTCTATAATAGGATTTAAGGCTACCAAGCCTTTTCCTGTGTCCGCTTTTGATGGGGCGGCAGAGAATAAAAAAAGAAGGGCAAAGGTCACGCTCCAGTTTTTCATTCCCCGGAAATTCTCTCTCTTCATGTTAAATGTCATTTTCTTTAAGTTTTTTCCTAGATAATTCTTTTTCTCTCTAATTTAGATCTTAAGGGGGATTATCCCTTTTCAGTCGTTGTGTTCTCTTTTTTTAATCATAGGCAAATTTTTATTTATTTCACACAACAAAAAAAACGATATGATAATCATTCGATATCCAATATCGTCTAAAGAATTTTCGTTTTTTGATAAATAAAATATAATACAAGCTATACAGATAGAGTTAGTACATATTTGGATTCAATCACGCTAAAATACGGAATACGTCAATAAAAAAGCGCATCCATGATCAATACATGAATGCGCTTTTTTTATCTGTCTCAGACAGTATCTGAACTTATCTCAACCGGTCGAGCGAACGAACCAATGCTTCATCCGCACCGATGTTACGGATAGCCAGATAATCCAGGATCAATGCAATTATCGGGAAAGAAAGGGCAATCTTCACACTCAGCGCTGCACCAGCCAGCTGATCTTTCAAAATCCATACAAAGAAGCCGAACAGGGCATAGAAACCCAACATCAGAATCCCGTTAAAGATACAAAGACGGATCTGCAACATCCTCTTCTTAAATAAGAAGATCGTTATCAATGACAGGATGGAGATTACTGCCGTCAAAGCAAAAAGTCCCCAAGTCGGATAAACGAGTTCCGGTTCAGCAGCGATCGTGCTTACGCCTGTTGCATCAAAAGAGTAAAACTGGTCTCCCGCCTGCAACATGGCAAGAGGTAAAAACAATGTTGCGACCATTAAGGCCACGATAATAAGCAAGTAAACTGTTTGTATTCTTTGTAACATAATTCTTAAAGTTGACAGTTGACAGTTGACAAGTGACAGTTAAAGAGAGATAGGAAATGGGCTAATAAAAATGGACAATTGCATTTTTATTAATTACAATTGCCCATTATATTTGGAACATTTCACTGTCAACGGTTACTTGTCGACCATCAACTCGTTAAAAGTTATTCTTTTCTTTAGCAGGGTTCTTATAGTAAACCTTACCTTCTTCATATTCCTGAGCAGCGATCAGAGTCGGCTTCGGAAGCTTTTCATAATAACGGGAGATCTCGATCTGCTCTCTGTTTTCGAAAACTTCTTCCAGATTATCGTTATAAGAAGCAAACTCCTGAAGTTTCTTTTCCAGGTCCTGCTTCATTTCAACACTAATCTGGTTAGCCCGTTTTCCGATGATCATTACTGTTTCATATACATTTCCCGTGTCGGCTGACAACTTCATCATGTCACGGGTTACCGTATTCGAAGGGGCGTTAGACTTTCTGTAATCCATTTTACTTTATTGATTAAATAATATCGTTAATACGCATCTGTTATTCTCTTGCTGGCATAATCGTAGAACTTCTGTGCCTGTTTTACATATTTGCCTTCCGGATATTCGTTCATGTAAGTGTAGTATTCATCCACTACCTCACGATAACGACCCTGCAACTTTTCTTCCACACTGGCAATAGCCTGTTCATACTTCGAACGCAAAACATAGAACATAAACTCTTCCCTGTATTTGGAATAAGGATAGTTCTTCAAGGCATTCTCGGCAGTGATCACGGCAGACAAATAGTTATTGTCGCGCATGTAAGTACCCAGGTTATAATACAATCTTACAGCCAGTAATTCCTTGTAAGCCAGTTTCTCCTGCAATTCAAACATGATCTTCTGGGCTTCGGCGGCACGTTCGCTCTGCGGATAATACTCCAGATAGAGCTGCAACTGGTTAATAGCTTCATACGTCTGCGTCTGGTCTAACCGCGGATCGGGAGAGTCCAGATACAAACCATATCCCGAATAATAGCGGGCCAATTCCGTGTACTCGCCTTTCGGATAGGTGGTGTAATACGTATTAAAGTATTGCGAAGCCGTCTGATAATCTTTTTGTCCATAATAGCTCTGAGCCAGCAGGTACAAGGATTCTTCGGCATAAGCAGTTCCTTTAAAGATTGTAACCAGTTCATCCAGCAGGGTAGCAGACTTGTTGTATTGCTTTGCATTGAAATACTTCTTTGCATACGAATACTTCAACTCATAGTCCGTACTTTTCAATATCTTGTTATATTCCCCACAGGAGGATAACAAGACCGTAATCATCATCAATAAAAATACAACCTTTTTCATTCACATACTTTTAGCGCGCAAAGTTACATTTTTTATTGCAAAATAACGAAGCGCATAACGTTAATATTTACAACTTATATAAATCGCTGGCAGCAATAAGCTCCAGTTTGTTGGCTTTCAGAACCTCCGCACACTTCTCCACATTGTCGGGGCGGATGATCACATTGGCTGCCTCTCCTTGCGAGAAAGCATACATATATTCGACAAATATACCTGCCGAAGTTATGATCTCCATCGCCTTCGCCAATGCACCGGGCTGGTTGGGGCAATGCAGGCACACCACATCAGCCACACTCACCGCATATAATTTTTCACGAAGTACCTGAATTGCTTTGTCTGTGTCCGACACGATCAGACGCAGGATACCAAAATCGGAATTCTCCGCCACCGTAAAGGCTGACATGTTCACTCCGGCTTCACCCAAAATCTTTGCCACTTCCGTAAAACGGCCTTTCTTGTTTTCAAGAAAGATTGATAATTGTTTAATTAGCATAGCACTTTACTATTTTTAGGGTTTAAACTAACTTACGATTGTCGATCACGTGTTTTGCCTTACCCATACTGCGTTCAAGGCTACGCGGTTCCACAATCTTTATATCAGGCTGAATGCCGATCACGCTCTGCATACGGGCGGCGATCTTCTTTTTCAGCGCGATCATCTTGTTCATTTCATCCGAATAATAATCCGGTCGTACTTCCACCTGGATCTGGAAAGTATCGGTATTGTTCACACGGTCCACCACAATCAGGTAATGCGGTTCGAATTCCGGCATTTCCAGCAATACGGATTCTACCTGCGACGGGAATACGTTGACACCACGGATGATCATCATATCGTCGCTACGTCCGAGGATACGTCCCATACGGACAGCGGTACGGCCGCATTCGCACTTTTCATAGATCAGGTGCGTCAGGTCACGCGTACGGTAACGGATCATCGGCATACCTTCCTTGGTCAGGGTAGTAAATACCAACTCGCCTTGTTCACCTTCAGGCACAGGTTGCAAAGTTACCGGATCGACGATTTCCGGGAAGAAATGGTCTTCCCACAGGTGGGTACCGTTCTGGCATTCGCATTCGCCACCGACACCGGGACCGCAGATTTCTGTTAATCCGTAGATATCGTATGCTTTAATATTCAGTTTCTGCTCCAGTTCCTTACGCATATTTTCCGTCCAGGGTTCCGCGCCGAACGCTCCTACCCTTAGTTGGAATTCTTCCAAAGGAATGCCCGAGTTATGGATCGTTTCCGCCAGATACAGAGCATAGGAAGGCGTACAAGCCAGACCTTTCGCTCCGAAGTCGTGCATCAACTGAATCTGTTTTTGCGTGTTACCACTACTCATCGGAATTACGGTACCACCGATATTTTCCACGCCAGCATGAGCACCCAGACCTCCGGTAAATAAACCGTAACCGTAAGATACCTGCACAGAGTCATTCTTCGTAAGTCCGTAAGCTGTCAGACAGCGTGCCACCACTTCCGACCAGATCGACAGGTCCTTACGGGTATATCCCACAACAATGGGTTTTCCGGTCGTACCGGAAGAGGCATGCAAACGAACAATCACGGACATCGGCACAGCCATCAGTCCGAACGGGTAATTATCTCTTAAATCCTGCTTTACCGTAAACGGCAGCTTGGAAATATCTTCAATTGATTGAATATCATCCGGAGTAATACCCATCTCCTGCATTTTCTTGCGATAGAAAGGAGTATTATGATAAACGTGTTCGACAACCCGTTTCAACCGGATGCTCTGTAATTTCCGCATTTCTTCGCGGTCCATACATTCAATAGTTTCGTTCCAAATCATGGTATCAGTTTGTTATCATTTAATTGTTAGTAGTGTAAAACTGTCGCAAAGTAATAACTTTTTTACTAACTGACAATAAATAATAACGCCAAATCAATCGAGACTTACTTCCATAAGGATCAAATTTTCGTCCTCGTCCAATGTTTTGGTTATCTCCAGCAGGTCTCCGCCCAGTTCGTTCTTTTCCATTGCTTCCAGCAAAGTAAAAGGATATAAGGTATAATAGAGCTTGTTATTATTGAAGACAAAGTTCATCATGTCGCCGTTCTGCCAGTCTTTATTTGTCAGCTTGACATGCGAGAAAGAGTTTTCTGCCACATTATATAAATAGAGTTCGTCACGCAGTTTCATTTGACCTTCATCTTTCAGGAAGACGGCGTTGACAAGCATCTGATTCGGAGTCAATGCCCGGATCTCGCAAGCGATCTTTCCATCTTTCTCTGTCGATAACGGCAGTTTGGTAAAGACCGGTTTCAGTTGGCGGTCGGGCGACAACCGATATAACGTATCGGCAGCCGGTTCGCTGATCAGGCATCCTCCGTCGCCGCAGGATAGCAGGTTTCTCATACGGTTCAGCAGAATAAAAGGACGTCCGTCGCGGGTAGTTACGATCATACTGCGATAACGATTGTCGGAGACGATAGGCAGACGTTCGATCTTCTTTCCGGTTTCCTTATCCATCAGGACATAAGGCTGGTTACTTGCTTCCGGGTTATCATCTATTTTAGCGGTCTCACCTTCTTTCACAAAAA
Organism: Parabacteroides caeci; assembly: GCF_023656795.1. Classification (NCBI taxonomy): domain Bacteria; kingdom Pseudomonadati; phylum Bacteroidota; class Bacteroidia; order Bacteroidales; family Tannerellaceae; genus Parabacteroides; species Parabacteroides caeci. Next base: position 2,065 of record NZ_JAMOKT010000037.1, on the reverse strand, counting down.
GAGCGCCTTTCATATCCAGAAAGACCATTGCATTCTCATCCAGCGATTCGATTACATCCATCTGTAAAGAATCCGGCAGACTGAAAGACCTTTTATAAGTCCCGTCCAAACCATAAACCTGCATCTGGGTTATTCCATCTAAAAAGAGTTCCTGACGTTTCTCATCATACAGGATATGGCGTATTCGGGCATATTCTTCACCGCCTTGCCCCTTGCGATTAAAACGGCTGATCATCTCTCCTTTCTTATTGAAACCGATCACGTCGCCGGTAGAAGACCCGATAAAGAACAACCCGGCTTCGCTGGGAATAAGTTTCATCTGGTCGCCCAGCAACACGTTTTCAGGCGTTTGCAGACGGAAATAACGTACCTTTCCCAAATCCTGCAAAGCGGCCTCCCTGTCCGGAATATCCGCACGAAAATCCAATACAGGCAACGGGCCTTCATTCTTTGCTCCATTCTTACATCCATTCAGTCCCACAACCAACATCACTGCCACAGCACATAAACATATCCTTTTCATAATCCCTTTGAATTTAATACAACATAGCGCAAATAAAGGGATAATATTTCAAAGAAGCAAGGATATTACGATGAATTCGTAAAACATACATTATATTCGTAAAGCGAAGAAGATGAATGTATACATACCTGTATTTAACATTTCACATGGACTACTCCAAACCGCCGGGAGAAAAATGGTTCGTCCCTGTAAGACGCAAGAGTGATAATATACGTACCTTTGCCCAACGATTAAAGATAGATTTCCGGACAAGATGAAACGAAACATACTTGCGCTATACATTATTAAACTATCCAAATGGTTCACCCTGGTCATGCCAATCATCGTGCTTTTCTATGAAGATCACGGACTGGGATTGCAGGATGTATTTATACTGAAGAGTGTTTATTCAATCGCAGCCGTAGCACTCGAGATACCCTCCGGATATCTTGCTGACGTGTGGGGACGGCGCAAATGCCTCATACTCGGATGCATTCTTTTCTTTTTTGGATATCTCTGTTACTCCTTCACCTCTACCTTCGCCGCCTTTGTCATAGCCGAAATACTATTGGGAACAGGGCAAACGCTGGTCAACGGGGCAGACTCCGCCTTGCTGTACGATACGACAGTCCAATATAAGAAGGAAAACCTTTATCTGCGTTACGAAGGACGTATTACCATGATCGGTAACTTTGCCGAAGCCATTGCCGGTATTTTCGGCGGATTGCTGGCGGCTTATTCGCTGCGTTATCCGTTTTATGCACAGGCACTGATCGCATTCAGCGGCATTCCGGCAGCCTTCGCCCTACAGGAACTGAATATTAAAAGTAAGGTGCAAAGCCCTGTACAGGAGATCGTACGGATCATCAGGTACTCGCTGGTCACTAATAAAAGGCTCTGCTACAACATTATGTTCTCAGGGATTATCGGAGCTGCCACACTCACCATGGCGTGGTTCGTACAACCTTACCTGATGTATTATGAATACGCCCACTTCGTGGTTCGGCGTAATCTGGACGGTGCTGAACCTGACCGTAGGGATCGCCGCTCTTTATTCGGACCGTGTGGACAGCTATTTCGGTCCCAAAAAGATGGGCATACTGATCCTGACATTCGTGGCAGGCGGTTACGTGGCACTCGCCTTCAACCTGACCTACGCAGGGCTAGCCATCCTGTTCGTTTTCTACATCATAAGAGGCTTTGCCACCCCGATATTAAAAGGATACATCAACCAGATGACCTTTTCGGAGATGCGTGCCACCGTCCTTTCCATCCGTAACTTTATCATCCGCCTGATGTTTGCCGCCATCGCTCCGTTCATCGGCTGGCTGAACGATATGTATTCGCTCAGGATCGCCTTACTGGCATCTGCCGCGATCATCATGGTACCAGGAGCCTTATTCCTCTGGCTGCAACTAATGGCGAAGACCGATAAAGAATCAGGGCGACCGCACCAAAATTCCTCTAAAAAGTTTATCATTGCAAAATGAATACCTCTAATTATTTTTCAGAAGTGACAGATCCTCGTGTAACAGGTCGCTGTCTACATTTGTTGTCAGATAT
>NZ_JAMOKT010000036.1:0-76587 GCF_023656795.1 Parabacteroides caeci | reverse complement strand
TTATTACTCTAATATATTGATTTTCAAGGAGAATATAAAATAAAACAATGAGATAATTAACTGAATTATAAATTTTTAAAACCTGAATCAGAAGCTGTTTTCAACTCCTGATTCGCATTAATAGATAATATGTATCATTTAACACACCTTTTCCCAAACATATTGCCTACTTTTGGAGTTGTTAATAAAAAACAAATCAGCTTATGTGTCTGGCAATACCTGGTAAAATTATAAGCATAGACCGTTCCGAGCCTGAGCTGGCCATGGCCAGAGTCGACTTTAGCGGCATCACCAAGAACATTTGCATCCAATGGGTCGATGTGACGGAAGGCGATTATATCCTTGCTCATGCCGGAATGGCAATCTCCATAGTGAATGCACGAGAGGCAGAAGAAACACTGGAAGATTTAAAGAAACTCCAACGCTTATGAAGTACGTCGATGAATATAGAAATAACGAACAGGTACAGGCACTCCTGCGGGCTATCCGAAAGGTAACGACCCGGCCGTGGCACATCATGGAGATATGCGGCGGGCAAACACATGCCATTGCCCGTTACCGCCTGGAAGAGATGCTACCACAGGAAATCCGGCTACTTCACGGGCCGGGATGCCCGGTTTGTGTGACTCCGGTTAGTCTGATTGACCAGGCACTTGAACTGGCGAGACAATCCGATATTATTCTGGCTTCGTTTGGTGACATGATGCGTGTGCCGGGCACAAAAGAAGATTTATTGCAGGCAAAAGCACACGGCGCAGATGTTCGGATACTTTATTCCCCGCTCGATGCGGTCGAACTGGCGAAAACAAATCCGGAGAAAGAAGTTGTCTTTTTCGCCATTGGCTTTGAAACAACCGCCCCTGTTCATATGATGGCGTTAAAAGAGGCACAACGGCAAAAGTTAAGCAATTTCTCGTTACTCACGTCACTGTTCACAGTTCCTCCGGCCATAGACGCGATTCTTTCGGACCCGGGAAGTAAGGTAGACGGATTTCTGACCGCCGGACACGTCTGTGCCATCACAGGAAACTCAGCTTACCACAAGCTAGCCGAACAATATAAAACGCCGATGGTCGTCACAGGCTTCGAGCCGGTCGACCTGCTATACGGCATTTATCGTTGCCTGCTCCAGTTGGAAGGCGGAAGCCACATTGTAGAGAATGCCTACCGGCGTGCCGTTCCCGAAACGGGTAACGCGGCCGCCCGCGCGTTGATGGACGAAACGCTCGAAGCATGCGACCAGGAATGGCGAGGCATCGGCATCATTCCCCACAGCGGTTTACGATTAAAGAAAACATATGCAGCCTACTCCTCCCGGGAGAAATTCCCATTCCATCCGAATGGAACAGAAATCCCATCCGAATGTATTGCCGGAGACATCATGCGGGGCGTAAAGCACCCCGCCGACTGCCCTTTCTTCGGAAAGGGTTGCTCGCCGGAACGCCCGAAAGGTGCACCGATGGTTTCGTCGGAAGGAGTTTGTGCAGCTTATTATAAATATAATGTATGAAGAACGAAGATTTTAACTGCCCGATACCGTTGAACGATACCGACTGTGTGCTGATGGCGCATGGCGGCGGCGGGAGGATGACGCATCAACTGATAAGCAACATCTTCTACCCCGCCTTCCGCAACCCGTTGCTGGAACAGGACCACGACGGCTGCGTATTTCCCGTTCAGGAAGGGCGCATGGCATGCTCGACCGACTCTTTCGTGGTCGACCCGATTTTCTTTCCCGGAGGGGATATCGGCGACCTGGCAGTGAACGGGACGGTGAACGACCTTGCCTGCTGCGGTGCCCGTCCGCTTTACCTCACTGCCGGGTTCATACTCGAAGAGGGCCTGCCGCTTGCCGACCTGCAACGCATCGTGCAGTCCATGAGGAAGGCGGCCGACAAAGCCGGCGTGCAGATTGTCGCCGGTGATACCAAGGTGGTGGAACGCGGCAAATGCGACAAACTCTTTATCAATACCAGCGGCATCGGAGTCGTCGCCGAAGGCATCCGCATCGCCCCCGACCGCGTACAACCCGGAGACGCAGTGATTTGCAGCGGTCCTATCGGAGCGCATGGCATCACCATCCTTTCCGCCCGCGAAAGCCTCGGATTCGAAACAAATCTGAAAAGTGATACCGTTTCGTTAAACAATATGCTCTCCCGATTGTTAAAAAATATAGAGGAAGTCCATGTGCTCCGCGACCCGACACGTGGCGGGGTGAGCGGAACACTGAACGAAATTGCGAAAGCGGCCAACGTTGAAATCATACTGGATGAAGCGGCCCTCCCCATCCCCGATGCCGTAAGAGGCGCTTCGGAGATATTGGGACTCGACCCGCTGTATGTCGCCAACGAAGGGTTGGTGCTGGTCATCCTCCCCGAAGCACTGGCGGAAGAAGCACTGGCCGTCATGCACAGTTTCCCGGAGGGAGAAAAGGCTACCGTCATCGGACGGGTGGAAAAGAAAGGCAACGCAGTGGTGAAGATGAGGACACTTTACGGCAACTACCGTATAGTCGATATGCTGAGCGGTGAACAACTGCCGCGTATCTGCTGAAATTTCCGACAATCGGAAGAGCGTTATTCCGACTATCGAAAAAGCACTGTTCCTACCATCGGAAGAGTGTTGTTCCGACTATCGGAAGAGTACTCTTCCAGTCATCGGAAGAAAACAAAGAAACCAATAAATTACGAAAATATGGATAACAAAAGACCAACCGTCTACGAGGAATGCCGGCAGAAAGGCATCTCCCGAAGGGATTTCCTGAAGTTCTGTACCACCATGGCCGCCTTTATGGGATTGGAAGCCTCCGGTGTCGCCCAGGTTGTCAACGCGCTCGAAACCAAGCCGCGCCTGCCGGTCATCTGGCTTCACCTGCAAGAATGCACCTGCTGTACGGAATCGTTCATCCGTGCCGCTCACCCCATCGTGGCGACCCTGCTTCTCGACAAAATCTCACTCGATTATACGGAAACCCTGATGGCTGCCGCCGGCGAACAGGCCGAAGCTGCCAAGGAAGAGACCATGAAGAAATATAAAGGTGAATACCTGCTTATGATTGAAGGTTCGATTCCGACGAAAGACGAAGGTTATTGCTGTGTCGGCGGCAAAAGCGCCCTGCAAATCACCCGCGAGGCTGCCGAAGGTGCCAAAGCCATCATCGCCTGGGGAAACTGCGCATGCGCCGGTTGCGTGCAGGCGGCCAACCCGAACCCGACCGGGGCAAAAGCTATTCATAAAGTTATCAAAGGGAAACCTATCATCAATGTACAAGGCTGTCCGCCAATCGCCGACGTCATGGCAGGTGTAATCATCTATATGTTGACATTCGAGCGTATGCCGCAACTCGACGGGCTGGGACGTCCGCAGATGTTCTATTCACGCCGCGTGCACGACACCTGCTACCGCCGTGCCAACTTCGATGCCGGCCTCTTCGTGGAGAGCTTCGACGACGAGAACGCCAAGCATGGGTATTGCCTCTACAAAGTGGGATGCAAAGGGCCGAGTACCTACAACTCCTGCGGTATCATCAAATGGAACGAAGGGACGAGCTACCCCATCCAGAGCGGTCACCCCTGCCTCGGTTGCAGCGAAGAAAACTTCTGGGACAACAGCCCGTTCTATAAACGGATGCCCGACGTACACGGATTCGGCATCGAAGCGACAGCCGACCAGATTGGCCTTGCCTTGGGAGCCGCGACAGCAGCCGGCATCGCCGTCCATGCCGTAGCCACCAACATCCGGAAGAAGAAACTTATCGACAACGAAGAACCGGAAAGCAAATCTACCATCTAACTAAATTAGCAACACCATGTCTGAAAGAATCGTTATAGACCCTATTACCCGTATCGAAGGTCATCTCCGGGTAGAGGCCGCCATCGAAAATGGCAAAATCAAAGATGCATACAGTTCCGGTACGATGGTACGCGGAATCGAAAATATAGTACGCGACCGCGACCCGCGCGATGCCTGGGTGTTCGTAGGCCGTGTTTGCGGCGTGTGTACCTCCATCCACTCGCTTTGTTCGGTCCGCGCCGTTGAGAATGCGCTTGGCATCAGTGTTCCGCCCAATGCCGAAATGGTGCGCAACATCATGGAAGCGGTGCTCTACATGCACGACCATACGGTGCATTTCTACCAGTTGCATGCCCTCGACTGGGTCGACATTATCTCCGGTCTCAAGGCAGACCCGAAAGCGGCTGCCCTCCTCGCCCAGCAGCTGTCGCCGTGGCCCAAAAACACGGAAGGCTATTTCACCGAAATGCAAAACAAGCTCAAGAAGTTCGTAGCCAGCGGTCAACTGGGCATCTTCGCCAACGGGTATTGGGGGCACCCGGCCTACAAACTGACACCGGAGCAAAACCTGATTGCCACCATCCATTACCTCGAAGCATTGGAATGGCAAAAAGAGATTGTCAAAGTACATGCCGTCTTCGGCGGAAAGAACCCGCATCCCAACTTCCTGGTCGGCGGTATGCCGTGCAGCATCGACCTGAACGAGGCGAACGCCATCAATGCCGAACGTCTCGCACTGGTGAAACAGAAGTTGCAGGAAGGCAAGGATTTCATCGACCAGGTGTATATCCCCGATCTCCTGATGATTGCCGGTGTATATAAAGACGAATGGAGCAAGATAGGCGGTGGCGTAAGCAATTACCTTTCTTACGGCGATTTCCCCCTGCATGGATACGCCGGTGTAGAAGATTACATGAGTCCGCGCGGCATCGTCCTCGACCGCGACCTAAGCAAGGTTCATCCGGTAGACGCCAACTCGCCTGAAGAAATCAAAGAATATATCTATCACTCCTGGTACAAATACACCGAAGGCGATAAAGCCGGCCTCCATCCGTACGAAGGAGAAACGAACCTCGAATATACCGGCCCGAAACCGCCCTACAAGTATCTGAACGTAGACGATAAATATAGCTGGATTAAAACGCCCCGTTGGAAAGGACATGCTATGGAAGTCGGCCCGCTGGCCCGCCTCGTCGTAGCCTATGCCGCCGGAAAGGAACCGCAGAAAACAGCTGTCGACAATGTGCTGAAGGCACTCGACCTCCCCGCCTCGGCCCTCTTCTCCACCCTGGGCCGCACCGCTGCCCGCGGCATCGAAACCCAGTTGGTCGCTCAATGGTCGCTCGAATTTTTCGACCAGTTGATGAAGAACCTGGAAAATGGCGACTCGCGCATGGCCAACCCGGTCATGTGGGAAAACGAGAACTGGCCGAAACAAGCGCAAGGGGTCGGCCTCTGCGAAGCTCCGCGCGGCGCCCTGGCTCATTTCGCCGTCATCGAGAACAACCGGATGAAGAATTATCAGATGGTAGTCCCGACCACCTGGAACGCTTCGCCGAGAGACGAGAACGGCAACCTGTCACCCTACGAATCAGCCCTGATCGGCACACCGATACACGATGCCAATCAACCGCTTGAAATCCTCCGGACCATCCATTCCTTCGACCCGTGCCTGGCCTGTGCCGTACACCTATATGACGAGGAAAGGAAGTATGTGCACCAAATGGATACGTTTTAAAAAGTATTGCTATGAAAAGTCGTAAGAAACGTCTGAGAGAAGTATACGTATGGGAGTTACCCGTACGTATTTATCACTGGGTGAATGCATTGTGTATCGTCATACTTTGCATTACCGGGTTTATCATTGCCGACCCTCCGGCCATGCTGAATGCTTCGGAAGCCTATTTCAGCTATTGGTTCGGCGTGGTCCGTTTCATCCACTTTGTAACGGCTTTCGTGTTTTTCTTCAACTTCGTGTTCCGCCTGTACTGGGGATTCGTGGGAAACCGCTTTGCCCGCTGGAACAACTTCATCCCGTTGAAGAAATCGCAATGGCAGGAAGTATTGGAGGTAATCAAAGTCGATATACTGATGATAAAGAACAAGCCGGTCGACAGTATCGGGCATAATGCGTTGGCGAGTTTAATCTATTTCGGCACGTTCTGGGCCTTCCTGTTGCAAAGCATTACGGGTTTCGGGCTGTATGCCAAAATGAGCCAGTCTGCCTTCCCCCAGCTGTTTGCCTGGACCGTCCCGTTGATGGGCGGCGACCTGATGGCACGGCAGATACATCATTTCCTGATGTGGTTCTTCATTCTGTTCGCCATCGTCCATGTATATCTGGTATTCTATCACGACTACATCGAACAGCGCGGTGAAACCTCCTCCATCATCGGTGGCTGGAAGTTCATCGAAGAAGAGATAGCCGACAAGGAAGAAATAACAGAGACAGCCGAAACAATCACGAAAGCGGCAAAGAAAAGCAAATGATGGAAAAGAAAACTCTTATATTAGGTGTCGGCAACTTGTTGCTGAAAGATGAAGGGGTCGGTATACACGTCATCCGCGCCCTGGAAAAAGAAACGCTTCCCGCCCACGTCACCCTAATGGATGGCGGAACGGGAGGCTTGCATCTTATCAGCTGGCTCACTGGTTACGACCATATCATCATGGTAGACGCCACCCTCGACAGCAATCCTCCAGGCACCGTCCGCCTCATCTATCCGAAATACGCCAGCGATTATCCTCCGTTGATGAGTGCACACGAAATAGGTCTCCGCGACATGATTGAAACAATGATTCTGACCGGCGACCTGCCGGAAGTCCACCTGATTGTCGTCTCCGCCGCCAACCTGAACGAGGTCAATATGGAACTGACCCCGGAAGTAGAGGCTTCTATTCCGGAGGTGATAAAGGTTATATGGGGATTGATTTGATTAATCTATTTTCCTACAAATTGCTTGAAGCTAGACGGATTTCGTCTGCAATCCCAAATAGCAACGATTCTTATTGCATCATTCTTACTATAATAGATAAGCTTAAAATGTTTTTCTATAACTAAAGAACGGTAACATATCTGCATATCTTCCCCCAAAGGTTCTATTTTTCCAGCCTCGGGGAAGATCAGTAATGTTTCTGCTTCATCTAAAATCTTATTGAATAAGCGCACTGCTGCCTGACCACTTTTCTTTTTATAATATACAAATATCTGATTCAGATTTCGTCGGGCTTTGGCTGACCAGTCTAAATGTGTTACCATATACGCATTTCTTTACGTAACTCATCAGTTGAATACACCCGCCCGTTGGCAAAATCATCTTCTGCTTCTGCCAACTCCTGTCTTAATTCATTGGAGGAAGATGGGTAATAAGGATATTCTCCAACCTCCTCCTTTCCCAGCGACCGCAAATAATCAACCGCCTGTGAAAGGCGCTCCGGATCGAAGATATTCATCAATTCATTGATTGCTGCCAGCTTCAGGCTGGCGGTATCCTGTGGCAGACCATAAGAAACAGCAGGTTCGGAGACAGGCTGAGACTGTGGAGTTTCATCTGTGCTATAAGGCTTTGTCGTCATATCGATTATCTTTTTATTGGTGATGGGCAAATATAAGGATTTATAGAGAAACCCTGTTACTCAAGCGCAGAATTAACAGAAAGAATCTGCTAATCCTGCGCCCGAACCGATTACCCCCGATGCCACCTCGTCATCCAGGGCATAAAAAGCATCCACCGACGGGTCATCGGCCAGGATACGAACTGCGGCATTTTTACTGGCAGCCGCATTGTCACCCTGTACCAACATGGATTGATTTACAGACTTTTCAGAATCGACTCACATAATCCTCCAACGATACGTCTTTGTCCAGCTCCAACTTTTTCCGCAAACGGAAACGGGAAGTATTCACACTTGCCCGGTTATTTCCGAGAGCAAAAGCTATTTCTTCCGACGAAAGATTCAGACGAATCAGCATAGCCAGCAACTCATCATTACGGGTCACAGCCGAACAAGCCTTCCGCAACCCCGACAGGAACGACGGATAAAGAAGGCAGAACTGGCGACGGAACTCCTGCTCCTCTTCCGCAGTCAGCAAACGGGGAGAAAGACTGTTAATCACCTCCTGCATCGTATGTTGAGCATCTGCCGTTTCAATCTGCATACGAAGTTCTTCGTTCTTACGGTTCAGGTTCTGCCGCTCGGTCAGCATCTGCCGGAGCTGACCTTCCTTTTCCTCAATCAGCCGAAGAGATTTTTTATGACGCATACTCAGCCAAAGCAGAAAAACAACACCCAATAAAAAGAATAAGATGCCAATCAGGATATAATATTGCAGGGTACGTTTCTGCAACTGCAACTCGGAACGCAACAACCGGTTATCCTGTTCCTTTTCCCTTGTTTCATATTTAACCCGGAATTGCGAAATTAATCCGGCATTCCGACGTTCGGTAAACTGTTGGTTAGCCTGATGAGCCATCAGCAGATAGCGGGACGATTCGGCTGGGCGCATTGTTTCTGCATACAGTTTTCCCAGCGCATAATAAACCAGACGCTGCTGATTCACCAATTGGTTCTTCTCTATATAGTCGCAACAGGCCTGATACGCTTCTATGGATAAGGCCGTCTCCCCTACCTCTGCCAACACATCCCCTAACAGGCGGTATGTCAGGACCGACAGGTTGTTCAACGGCTTATCCTTCAACTCTCCGATCAACCGGCGAGCCGAAGCGATTGTCCTTCCGTCCTGCCCTTTCGTCTTACTGACAGCCAGGATACAAGTGTAATTATCATAAAACTCATGATAGAACGAATTTTGAGAATGGTCCGGCATACGAACCTGCATACTGTCCAGCAAAACGGCAGCCTTTTCATATTCCTTGCATTGAAGGGCATAATAAACAGATAAATTATCCACCCGGAGAAAGGCTTCGGGAACACCGCTCCGGTCGGCAGCTTCACGGGCTTTATCAAGATGGAGCATCACTTCCTCTTCCAAACCCCATTCATCGTAAAGCTGGACAACATTTGTCTCGGCAGTACACAATGCGTATGGGTTCTTTTCCCCTTCACCGGAAGCCAACAGAGCTTCATAAGCAGCAAGGGCCTGTTCAAACTCTCCGACCTGCTGATACTGATAAATCAAGTTACCCAGTACAAATACAATCTTCGACTGGTCTTCCAGTGTTTTTATAATCTCAAGGCTCCGTTCGCCACAGGCAATCGCCTTGCGTATTTCGCCAGCCTGGTTATAAATGACGGATGCAATGCCATTATCCACGTAAAGTTGATCATTCTCCCTGCCTTCCTCTTGTCGCGACAAGGCACGGTCTATCAGAGCAACGGCTTCTTCCAGGCGCGTAGCTTCATAGAGGGAATAAGCTATACTGATTTCCACACTACGGGGATAATTCCGTACAAACCAAAGTTTGTTTTCTTTATATATATGACTGAAATAGTCTGCCCCGTCTTTCCGTTGCCCGCCAAAGATATAACAATAGACCAATTGCAGGAATCCTTCGTCCATCAAGGTGGCGACAGATTTTATGTCATCATCCGTTGGTTCCAGGGATATTAATTGCTGATAAACCGATATGGCAGCAGGATAATCCTCCCCTTTTTGCAGTTCACGGGCTTTGTCAAACAACTCTTGCGCATGGCTGTGAGGTCCGGATAATGAATCCGGTTCCAATGTAACCTGATTATTTCGAGATTTATGGTTTCCGCATCCAGACAATATCAAACAAAATACTAAAAGTAAAGTGGTTATTCTACTCATTTCAATAGGCTTAAATTGATTCTGGTTATTCTTCTTTTCCAGAATACTGGTACGAATATACCACTTTTTAGATTAGATAAAAAACGTTTAAATGCTCTATTTCAGAATATAATAAAGCATAGCTGCCAGCGCAGAGCCTGCAAGCGGTGCAATTCCGGGTATCCAGGCATACTCTTTATATTTCGCTATCCATCGCCCAGTTCATTGTCCGTCCGACCGCCTTATGCCAATCGGAAAGCAAAGCCAAAGCTGTTTCCGGTTTCATCTTGGCTGTGAAGATGGTATCCAGCGACCACTGCTCTTTCAGTTCATCCATATCTTTCCAGTAATTCACTGCCAACCCAGCCAGATAAGCAGCTCCTAAAGCTGTTGTCTCAATTATACTGGGACGGACTACCGGACAGCGGCTGATATCCGCCTGAAACTGCATCAGGAAATTATTTGCAATCGCACCGCCATCCACCCGAATCTCCTTCGGCTTGGCGTGAATATCATTCTCCATCGCGATCAGTACATCATATACCTGGTAACAAATACCTTCCAACGCAGCACGTGTCAGATGCGCAGCTGTCGTACCACGGGTAATGCCAATAATTGCTCCCCGTGCATACTGGTCCCAATAAGGAGCTCCCAAACCGGTCAGTGCAGGTACAAAATAGACACCGCCATTGTCCGGGACCGACTTCGCCATCTGTTCCGTGACCGGAGCATTCGGTATCAATCCAATACCGTCACGAAGCCACTGGATAGCTGCACCACCGACAAACACACTGCCTTCCAGTGCATAAGTTACTTTATCACCCAGCTTCCAGGCAATAGTCGTCAGCAAGTTGTTTTGTGAAAGCACCGGTTTGTCCCCGGTATTTACGATCATAAAACAGCCCGTACCATAGGTCGTCTTCATCATACCTTCTTCCAGACACAGCTGCCCGAACAGAGCCGCCTGCTGGTCGCCCGCCATTCCCGAAATAGGAATACCGGCTTTAAATATCGGGGTAGAAGTCTTACAATAAACCTCGCTGCTGCTCTTCACCTCCGGCAACATGGAGGCTGGGATTGTAAACAGATCAAGCAACTCCTGATCCCATTGCATAGTATTTATATTGAATAACATGGTCCGGGAGGCATTTGTAATATCCGTAATAAACTGTGTTCCCCGTGTCAGCTTCCAGATCAGCCAGGAATCGACTGTTCCAAAGCAAAGTTCACCCCGTTCCGCCCGTTCACGAATACCTTTTACATGATCCAATATCCATTTCACTTTAGTTGCCGAGAAGTAGGCATCGATGACCAGTCCTGTTTTTTGCTGGATAACATCGGAATAGCCTTCCGCTTTCAACTCCTCGCAATAATCAGCTGTGCGGCGGTCCTGCCACACAATCGCATTGTAGACAGGAAAGCCCGTCTCACGGTCCCACACAATCGTTGTCTCACGTTGATTGGCAATGCCGATACAGGCAATATGGTCATCCGTCACATCGGCTTTCGCCATCGCTTCCTTGATTGCAAGCGACTGCGTGTACCATATCTCGTTCGGGTCATGCTCTACCCAACCCGGCTTAGGAAAATACTGCTGGAATGTTTTCTGAGAGAGTGTGATGACCTGTCCCTGACGATTAAACAGGATGGCCCGGGAAGTAGTTGTTCCCTGATCAATAGCCAATACATATTTATGTCTGAAATTCATGTTATATCACTTTATAATCTGTAAACCACTTTCCTTTGGAATAAGTTCAGATCTTCTTAAAAAATGAACTCCCGCAAATCTAATAAATTATTCAGATTTGCGGGAGTCTCATATAATCAATCTTGTTTACTATTCAAACATTTTATCAATGCCTCCGGGATCTGCCGGGATCTGCTTGCGTTCTTCCTCCGTGATGGTTTTACAAGGATTTGCATATTGCTCCGGAATATCGAAATCTTCCTCTTCCGAATAGCCGAGCGTCTTATCAGCATATACTTTCTGCATGAATAAACCATAGATCGGCAACGCCATACTTGCCCCCTGACCTTCAGACAAACGGTCGAAATGGATGGAACGTTCTTCACCTCCAACCCAGCAACCCGACACCAGACTAGGTGTAAAGGCCATGAACCAACCGTCGGAGTTATTTTGCGTCGTACCGGTCTTACCGCCCATCGGAGCCTTGATGCCATAACGGAAACGGACACGGCTGCCTGTTCCGCCATCGATCACATTCTTCAACATATGAAGCATCTTATAAGAAGCATCTTCCGTCAGCACTTCACTCATCTGTGAATTAAAGGAGGCAATCGTATTTCCATACGGATCCTCGATATGGGTCACATAGATCGGTTCAGCACGGATACCTTTATTGGCAAAAACAGTATAACCGCTTACCATCTCGCCTACCGAAACGTCAGGAGTACCGAGACATATCGAAATTACAGGATCCATCTGATTCTTCAAACCAAAAGAATGAAGCAGACGCACGAAAGTATACGGAGACATCTGGCTCATCAGCCATGCCGTCACCCAGTTATCCGAATTTTGCAATCCCCATTGGATAGAAACACGTTCACCAACCCGCTTGGCGCTGGCATTACGCGGAGTCCAGGGGATACCGTTCTCGTCAAAATATGTATTTTGTACATGCATCATTTCGTCGCATGGACTAAACCCTTCAATCATCGCCAGAGAATAGAGGAACGGCTTGATAGTAGAACCGATCTGACGGCGTCCGCCATTCACCATATCATACTGGAAGTCATTATAGTCGATACCACCCACATAAGCCTTCACATAACCATTACGCGGATCCATTGACATAAAGCCGGTACGCAGGAAACTTTTATGGTAACGGATAGAATCCATCGGCGACATGATCGTATCGACCGGCCCGTTCCAGGAGAATACACGCATATCGACAGGTGTATTGAACACTTTGCGTATCTCCTCCTCTTTATCTCCAGCCTTTTTCATAGCCCGGTAGCGGTCGGTCTGATGCATGGCACGCATCATAATCGTATCCACTTCACCCGGACGAAGATCAATTGAGAAAGGAGCCTGTTTCTTCTTTCTGTTAGCCTGGAAGAAAGAAGGTTGCAAATCTTTACTGAAATGCTCACGGACAGCCTCTTCCGCATACTGCTGCATACGGGAGTCGATCGTCGTATATATTTTCAGACCATCAGTATAAAGATTATAATACTCGCCATCAGCTTTCTTGTTCTTGTTGCACCAGCCATAAAGAGGATTGGTTTCCCAAGCCAGGGAATCTTCATAGAACTGCTGTTTCTGCCAACCTCTGTACGCGCTGCGATCCGGTTTAGGACGGGTCATCAGGATACGCAGATATTCACGGAAGTAAGGAGCCGGACCGTCTTTGTGATCCATACGGGTGAAATGAAGAACCAGCGGCAAGGCCTTCAACGAATCGCATTCGGCACGGGTAATGTAACCAGCTTTCTGCATTTGTTCCAGTACCGTATTACGGCGTCCGCGTGTACGTTCATTCTGACGCTTCGGATTAAAATAAGAAGGGTTCTTACACATACCGACCAAAGTCGCGGCCTCCTCTATCTTCAGATTCTTCGGAGTAGTCCCGAAATAAACCCGGGCAGCCGACTGGATTCCTACCGCATTATACAGGAAGTCAAACTTATTCAGATACATATTAATAATCTCTTCCTTTGTATAATAACGTTCCAACTGAACAGCAATCACCCATTCGATCGGCTTTTGGAAAAGACGTTCCATCAAATTATCTGCATTCGGTGAGAAAAGCTGTTTTGCCAGCTGTTGTGTGATAGTACTACCGCCACCGCCACTTTTCTGCATCAGGATACCGCGTTTTACAACAGCACGGAAAAGTCCCTGAGCATCAATACCGCTATGTTCGGTGAAACGAACATCTTCAGTCGCAATCAAAGCCTTCACCAAATCAGGCGAAAGGTCTCGATAGTTCACATAAATACGGTTATCTTTACTATGCGCATAACTACCCAGCGTCTTTCCATCTGCCGAAATAACCTGGGATGCATATTTATCGATCGGATTTTCTAGCTGTTCTACGGGGGGCACATACCCGATTGAACCATTTACAATAGCTGTAAATATCAGGAACACAGTTCCCACTGCTGCAACGAACAGTACCCAAAATGAAATTATAATGCCTTTTGTAATCTTAGATGCCATCTTTATTATTCACTTAGAAGACGCAAAGATAGGAAATTAATTCAATAAGAGGAAAGTAAGAGATATGGGGTTCATATTTTTCAGGATTGAGAAGTACAGTTATTCTTGTTTAAAACGGACCTCCACTTCGTTTTAAACGGGTAAAATCTCGTTTAAAACGAACTTTACCCCCGTTTTAAACAAGATTTTGCTCGTTTTAAACCAGCATTATTACTCCTAAACTGATCAGCCCGATAAATATCCAAAGGACAACACCTTGCACCATCGGGCGTACGCCTACTTGTTTGATTACTTTCCGGGATAATCCGGCACCGATCAAAAACAGGGTAACTGTTAAACCTTTCTTTGCCAGCCAGACCAGTGAACCTGTTATCGTTTCAGGAATTGTCAGGAAAGTATTTGCAACCATAGCCAGAATAAAAAAGAAAATAAACCAGGGTATGCTGATCTTTGCACCTTTCTGTTTGAATATAAACATGGTAGCAATCGTTACCGGGATAATCCATAAAGCACGTGTCAACTTGACCATTGTAGCTATTTCAAGAGCTTGCTCACCATAAGCGGCACCGGCTCCCACGACAGAACTCGTATCATGTATGGCAATAGCCGCCCACATACCGAACTGCTCCTGGCTCATTCCCAGCAAATGTCCGATAGGCGGAAAAATAAACAATGCAATCGCATTCAGAATAAAGATTGTTCCGAGTGACATCGACATCTCATTGTCATTGGCTTTTACTACCGGAGCAACGGCAGCTATGGCACTTCCTCCGCAAATCGCAGTTCCGGCGGAGATCAGATAAGCCGTTTTCCGGTCCATCATCAATCTCTTACCCAGATACATACCTAAAGCCAACACGGCAACAACCGATACGACCGTAAAGAGCATCCCTTCTTTTCCGGTTCTCAGCGATTCATGCAGATTCATACCGAATCCCAAGCCTACTACAGAGAACTGCAATAAATATTTAGACGTTTTCTTACTGAATTTCGGGAAAGGTTGTCCGGCTGTCATTCCCAGCGCAAGACCCAGAAACAGGGCTATAGCCGGAGAAATAAAAGGCATCAGACAAAGAACGAATAGGAGAATGAAAAGGGGTTTGTTGTACTTCGTCAGCACTTGTTCAATTGTGTTCATTTCTTATAATATCATTTAGTTATCCTTTGTTTTTGACGGTGCAAAGGTAAGCTTTAAAAAGATATCGAACCAATCACATTATGGAATAGCTGATAACTTGAAGTTATAACACCCTTTTCATTCCGATTGTTCAGATTTTAGCCAGTGCCTGTTCCAGGTCTACAAGCAAATCTTCTATGTGCTCCGTTCCTATCGAGAGACGCACTGTTCCCGGATAAATATCCTGTTCTGCCAGTTCTTTTGCATTCAACTGCGAATGCGTTGTACTGGCCGGATGAATAACCAAAGATTTTACATCGGCTACATTTGCCAGCAGGGAAAAGATCTCCAGGCTGTCGATAAAACGATGTGCTTCTTCCTGCCCTCCTTTTATCTCGAAAGTAAAGATTGAACCGGCGCCTTTCGGGAAGTAACGTTCATACAGCGCATGATCGGGATGCTCCGGCAAAGACGGATGGTTCACCTTTTTCACCTTCGGATGATTTTGCAGGAAGTCAACCACTTTCAGAGCATTTTCAACATGACGTTCCACACGCAACGAAAGAGTTTCCAATCCCTGTAACAAAATAAAAGCATTGAACGGACTGATGCAAGCCCCCGTATCACGTAACAAGACAGCACGGACACGGGTCACATAAGCCGCAGGTCCGGCAGCATCCACAAAACGTACCCCATGATAACTCGGATCAGGTTCTGTCAGTTGCGGGAACTTACCGGAAGCCACCCAGTCGAATTTTCCTGAATCGACAATGACACCTCCTAACGACGAACCGTGTCCACCGATGAATTTAGTTGCCGAATGCACTACAATATCCGCACCATGTTCGATCGGACGTATCAGGTAAGGTGTTCCGAAAGTATTATCCACAATCAAGGGAATCTTATGACGATGGGCAATGGCTGCCACCTCTTCTATAGATATAATATTTGAATTCGGATTGCCCAGGGTTTCAATAAAGATCGCTTTCGTATTTTCCCGGATAGCCTTTTCAAAATTAGACAAGTCAGCCGGATCAACAAAAGTGGCAGTTACCCCATAAACCGGCAATGTATGTGCCAGCAGATTATAGCTACCTCCATAAATAGTCTTTGCCGCTACAATATGGTCGCCGGCACGTGTAATATTCTCGAATGCATAGGTAATGGCAGCTGCGCCCGAAGCGACAGCCAACCCGGCAACACCTCCTTCGAGAGCCGCTACACGCTGTTCAAAAACACCTTGCGTTGAATTGGTCAAACGACCGTAAATATTTCCCGGATCCTGCAAACCGAAACGGGCTGCCGCATGCGCCGAGTTATGAAATACATAGGAAGTCGTCTGATAGATGGGTACTGCGCGGGCATCTGTTGCCGGATCCGCCTGTTCCTGTCCTACATGAAGCTGTAAGGTCTCGAAATGTAATTCTCTTTTTGCCATGATCTTATTCTTTTTTTATTTGACTTATTACTGTATTATTTTCCAGCAAAAGTATCATACAAAGAAATATCAAACAAGAAATCACATAAATACAGAAAATAATCCTATTTTTACACTGTCATACAGATAGAGTCAACTATACAACAGTTAAAAAGAATCAGATAAAAGAATTTTATTCTATGGAGACTTTAGACAAAAAGGATTTGCAGATCCTCCGCACGCTGCAGGAGAATGCCCGGCTGACAACAAAAGAACTTGCCGCCCGGGTGAATCTTTCATCGACCCCGGTTTTCGAACGCCTCAGACGTTTGGAAAACGGAGGATATATAAAGAAGTATATAGCCGTATTGGATGCAGAAAAACTGAACCTGGGTTTTGTCGTCTTCTGCCGCGTCAAGCTCAGCAAACTGAACAAGGAGATTGCGACCGAGTTCACACGGATCATACAAGATATCCCCGAAGTAACTGAATGTTATAACATATCAGGCAGCTACGACTATCTGTTAAAGATCCATGCCCCAAACATGAAATACTATCAGGAGTTTATCCTCAATGTTCTGGGAACAATAGACAGCCTCGGTTCACTGGAAAGTACTTTTGTGATGGATGAAGTGAAACACGATTACGGCATCCACATCTGATTTACTTATAGGCTTGCATATACCGGATGAAACTCTCTTCCAGTCCCCCGCTCTGCCCCTGTAGCTGCACAAAGGAGAACATACGTTCGGCAGAGAAATCTGTGATATCGATCACTTTTAGTACTCCCGACATCAGTTCACGGGTAACGGCACGTACCGACACGATTGCCAGTGCATCCGAATTTTCCAGAAACAATTTAATACTTTCAGTACTTCCCAACTGCATCAGTACTTTCAGTTGGGATAACTTCACCTGATGTTCGGCCAATGTGGACTCCAAAACAGCCAACGTCCCTGAACCATTTTCACGCAGCACCAGCGGAAGTGTGCAAAGTTGATCCAACGTCAGTTCTTCATACCGGGCCAGTTTACTCCCGGTATGTGTAATAACGACCAGTTCATCTTTCATAAAAGGCGTATAATGAAGAGAACTCTGCCGGGCATTTCCTTCCACCAGCCCCAAAGTGATCTTACCTTCACACAGGGCTTTTTCAATATCATGACTATTACCATTCAGCAGGGAAGTCCGGATATCAGGAAATTTCCGGATAAAGGAAGACAAGATGGGAGGCAATACATACTGAGCAATCGTCGTACTGGCCCCCAAACGCAGGTCGCCACAGATATTATCGGTCAGCAGATTCATCTCGAAGTCCAGTTGCCGGTAAGCAGCCAGCAGCGTATTGGTATGCGACAACAACAATTCGCCGGCCCGGGTCAACACAATACGATTACCGGTACGATCAAACAACGGTGTCTTATATTGCATCTCCAGCTCATGAATATGCTTGCTTATAGCCGGTTGACTGATATACAACTCCTTCGAGGCCTTTGTAAAACTCAGGTTAGTCGCTACGCTATAAAATACCTTCAGACGAAAATCCATATGCCTATAATCTTTTAAATAAACTTATCAGGTACAAAGATATGGGTTTATTTACATACTTTTGTATAACCAATACATGAAGGCAATATGAAGATCAATAAAAAATTAATTACGACAATCGTCGTTATCACTGTTACCCTGTTCTTTATCCTTCCGGGTATAGGGTTCAGTATTTTGAACTGGGGCGTTCTTCCTCCGGAGAAACTGACCCCGCTCGTCATCGAACAAACGAATAAGTTTCTTGATGCCCATCTGGATTGCGAGCGGATCGAACTGACTTATTTTGAAACATACCCGCATCTGGGCATCCGGCTCACGAACGGCCATCTGATCTCACATACTGCTGAAGATTCAACGGCGCATAAGGAAGAACTGGCTATTCCGTCCGATTCCC
The DNA here is from genome assembly GCF_023656795.1 of Parabacteroides caeci. Lineage (NCBI taxonomy): Bacteria > Pseudomonadati > Bacteroidota > Bacteroidia > Bacteroidales > Tannerellaceae > Parabacteroides > Parabacteroides caeci. The sequence continues at coordinate 58,384 of NZ_JAMOKT010000036.1, read as the reverse complement.
TGATCGCTTTCAAATCCGCCGTTATCTCTTTCCGGCCAACCGATTATCTTTTTAACGGCAAGATAACAATAGGCGAAATCAGTATCGAAGAGCCCCGTTTCTATGGCTATGTGAATAAGAAAGGGGCTGCCAACTGGGATATCTATTCCACAGAGACCGACTCTGCCGACACCGGTAAAAAGCCGTTGCCTCCCATCGACCTGCAAAAAGTACGCATCACAAACGGCCGTTTCACTTATGATGACCGCGAAGCCGATCTGTTTGCTGAAATAAACGGTTTCTTCCTCAACCTGGATGGTTCACTGACCGACGGAAAGAATAAACTGGATATTGAAACAGGCTCAACTTCCATCCTGTTCAGCAGTCCGACTTATACACTGGAAAACAAACTGGCCCTGAAACTGAAAAGCCAGCTTTTACTTTCTGACAACTTCAACACAATCACATTGAACGATGCCGAACTACTCGTTAACAATCTTCCTTTTACTGCCAACGGCTCTGTCAGCAGTTTACCGCCGCTGAAACAGACTAAAATAGACATGGAAGTCGGACTCAAAATATCCGACATGAACGATTTATTGAAATTCATTCCCGATGCCTATTTCCAAAACAGAGATAAAACACTGGCAAAAGGAGCTATCATCATGGAAGGAAACATACACGGTTATCTGGGAGACAGCATTGTTCCATCCGTGAACCTGTGTTGTAAAATAGAAAACGGTTCTTACCACGTCAAAGGCCTCAAACAGGGAATCGACACCATACAGATGGATATGGACCTCCATCTGAACGGCATGTATCCGGATTCATCTTTTGTCTCGCTGGAACAACTAAGATTAAAAGGACTGACAACCTCTTTGGATATGCGTGGAAAAGTAACCAACCTGCTGACTTCACCGAATGTCGACGCCAATATAAAAGGTAAAATCGATTTCACACGACTTACACAGGAGTTCCTAAATCCGGACACCCTGTTCCTCCAGGGAGTAATGGACGCCGATCTTTCCGCTTCATTTAATGTGGATGACTTACTGGACAGTCAATACGGCAAGGTTCACGCTTCAGGCCGGTTAAAAATAGATACGCTGAAGGCTTATAGCAAACCGTTAGGTATGGATGTCTTTATAACAAATGCTGGCTTCTCGGTCGACTCCACCCAACAGGGCAGTTCTTATCTGGAGACTAAAGACCTGTTAAGCATGTCATTGTCGGTAGACAGCCTGAATATCAAATACCAGGATGACATCAACACAAATATCAGCCGGCTGGCCATACAGGCAAAAACATCGCCTGTCATAGATACAACGGCCGTTATCCCTATGACTGCACAATTGAAGTTTGACTATCTGCGTACCCGCCTGCCCGATTCCGTATGGCTGGTAGCCGGACAAACCGTCATGAAAGGCGGCATCAAATCATCAGCCTCCAATAAACGGATACCCACTGCAGGCGCCACCATCTCTGTCGATACCCTGCGTTACTTCATCCTGCCGATACGTACCGGAATGATACTTTCCGGAAACACATTCAATCTAGAAGCACTCCCCTACCGGGATGCCGTACGCCAGCGCAGGCTTGCCCGGACCGATACGACATCGCAGGCCAATACAACCAGACAGGCACGTACACGCCGCAAAAGGACACCCGGTCAAATCCAAACGGATACCACCGACGTGACAACGCAATTATTACGTCGCTGGGAAGTCCGTGGCAGCCTCTCCTTCAATAAAATGAGGGGGGTCAGCCGCCTGCTGCCCATCCCCATACGAATGGACCAGACTACCATGAAATTCAATACCAACGATATTACACTTACCAATGCCCACCTGCATCTGGGAAAAAGTGATTTTATGCTGAACGGAGAAATAAACCGTATCCGCCAGGCCATGCTACGGGGAGGGAAACTACGGGGTAACTTCTCACTGACATCCGATTATATCGACTGTAACCAGCTAATGAAAGCGATGAACTCCGGCATGCAATATTCAGAACAACATCTCGCTACAGCCGGTCAATCAGTAATGGACGAGGAAAGTTTTGTTACCATGGATACCCATACTCTGCAGGATTCTATCGCAACAGCGACACTGGATACAACAGACCAGGTATTTGTCATCCCGGCTTATCTGGACATAACGCTTCACACAAACGCCCAAAAGATCGACTTCAAGGATGCCGAACTTACCAATGTACTCGGTGAAGTAATCATCCGTGATCAAAGCATCAATCTTAGCAACCTTAAGATGGATTCAAATATCGGTCGCGGAAACATGACCATGTTCTACACGGCTAAAGACAATAGCGGGGCATCCGCCGGCTTCGATCTCGATATGGAAGATGTAATGGTCGAGAAACTGATCGGACTGTATCCGGCCATCGACACACTTGTCCCGATGTTGCGTTCTTTCGAAGGAGTGGTCGACTGCCAGGTGACGGCAACCTGTAAGATGGATTCCACCATGTCGCTGGAACTCCCTTCCCTGCACTCAGCCTGCTATCTGCATGGGGAAAACATGGTGCTGCTGGACGGTGAAACTTTTACTGAAATATCCAAGACGCTTATGTTCAAGAACAAGAAGCGGAATGTTATCGACAGTATATCGGTCGATCTGGCCATCAAAGACAATAAAATAGAAGTATTCCCCTTCCTGGTGGAAATGGACAGATATAAAGTAGCCGTCGGAGGAACTCATAACCTGGATATGACCTTCAACTATCATCTGTCTGTACTCAAATCGCCGGTTCCGTTTAAACTCGGAATCGACATCACCGGTAATCTGGATGATTTCAAATATAAAATTGTAAAGTGCCGCTACAAAGACCTTTTCAAACCGGCTAAAGAAGCGGAGTTGGACAGTACGCGTACAAATGTCCGGAAAGAAATACGGGAATCGATACGTAACCAAATAAGAGAGACTGCTCCCGAACTGGTGAGCAGCCTCTCTCCTAATCATACGGTAACTCCTTCGGAAGGAGAAACCAATGCTTTATAATTCACGGCCGGAGTACATCCGGTCGTAATATTTCATATAATCGCCCCCCGTGATGTCTTCTACCCACTGTTGGTTTTCCAGATACCAGCGGATTGTTTTTACGATGCCGACTTCAAATGTCGTTTCAGGAGTCCAGCCAAGTTCTTCAGATATTTTCGTCGGGTCAATAGCATAACGCATGTCATGTCCGAGGCGGTCCTTCACAAAAGTAATCAGGCTTTCATTAATCCAGTCGACAGCAATTTCCCCGTCCGGACCGATCTCTTTCTTTTTCAGCACCTGGCGATATTCAGGCTGTTCGGTCATTAAGCGATGGATTGTGCTGATCGTCAGTTTTACAATCTCAATGTTTTGCTTTTCGTTATGACCACCTACATTATAAACTTCTCCTACCCGTCCACGATGAATAACAGCATCGATAGCCTTGCAATGATCTTCCACATACAACCAGTCTCTTACATTCTTCCCGTCACCATATACCGGCAGGGATTTTCCTTCCAGGATATTCTTTATAATAAGAGGAATCAGTTTTTCCGGAAAATGATAAGGGCCATAATTATTGGAACAACGGGTAATGCTTACCGGCATTTTATAAGTATCGAAATACGCTTTTACAAATAAATCGGCACTTGTTTTGGAGGCACTGTACGGACTTCTCGGATCCAGCGGAGTCGTTTCATGGAAATAACCTTCCGCACCCAGGCTACCGTAAACCTCATCTGTAGAGACCTGATGGAAACGTACGCCTTCACGCCACTGAGGATAACCGGCCTCGTCTTTCCCCGTCACCCAGGCTCTGCGGGCTGCATCCAGTAAATTTTGTGTTCCCAGAATATTAGTTACAAGGAATAACTGCGGATTTTCAATACTACGGTCCACATGACTTTCTGCTGCAAAATTAACTACATAATCAAAATTATACTTAGCAAAAAGTTCATCAGCCAACGTACGGTCACAGATATCGCCTTTCACAAACTCACAACGTTCGCCATCGATATCTCCTGCTATCGTACCCAGATTTCCTGCATAAGTCAGCAAGTCGAGAACTACAATCTTTATATCCTGATGCTCTGCCAGCATATATTTGATAAAGTTAGCACCAATAAAACCGGCAGCACCGGTAACCAGATAAGTCTTCATCGTCCGTATTATTTAAATGTAAAATTATATTCCGCCTCACTGAACAGAGGCGCTTTTGTATCTTTCTCTGATAAATTTACAGCATTGATATCTGTAATTCCCCAATCCACTCCTATCGCCGGATCATCAAAACGAAGTCCTTTTTCATGGCTGGGCATATAAGGGTTATCCACTTTATAAGTAAAAATCGCTTCGTCGCTCAATACGTGGAATCCATGAGCAAATCCCTGCGGAATAAAGAACTGTCGTTTATTCTCTGCCGAAAGTTCAACCGATACATATTTTCCGAATGTCGGAGATCCGGCACGCAAATCGACGGCAACATCCAGAACACGTCCTGTGATCACCCGCACCAACTTCGACTGCGAATAGGGAGCCAATTGATAATGTAATCCTCTAAGTACTCCTTTGGAAGAACAGGACTCATTATCCTGAATAAAATTCACTTTACCGATGTGTTGTTCAAACTCAGATTGTTTAAATGCTTCCATAAAATATCCCCGTGCGTCATTAAACACCTTAGGTTCAATGATCCAGACACCGGGTATTTCCGTTTCTATATAATTCATTCCTTTATATTTATACTAACAGGGGACAAAGTAACTTCTTTTTCCTTAGTTCTGCAACAATCAACGCCTGCAAAAAGTATGAAAAAGATTTGCATATCTCAAACATAATACCTTTCTTTGCACTCGCAAAAACGATAAGACGCTATTTGAAATAGATGGTTCCTTGGATGAGTGGCTTAGTCAGCGGTCTGCAAAACCGTGTACGGCGGTTCGAATCCGCCAGGAACCTCTTTATAATTGAATTTGATATCCGGTTCCTTGGATGAGTGGCTTAGTCAGTGGTCTGCAAAACCATGTACGGCGGTTCGAATCCGCCAGGAACCTCACAGAACAGAAGGGTTAGAAAGTTTTTCTAATCCTTCTGTTTTTTTATACCCATTTTCGCTTGCCACCAACTCCTCAAAAAGAAATTATGCCGTTCAACAGCACTTTAATGTCGTCTGTGAAATATATTTTGTGGTTAAATCAGGGACTTCTACATTTGTCGCCGAAAACAAATGTACCCTAACCCCAACTCACATATAATTCTCGCTTTGTAGGTGTGCCAACGTGAATTGGCACACCTTTTTTAATAATCCAAACTCCACCAGATTTTCCTGAATTTGTAATTGCAGGAACCCCGAAATGAATTAATCACTCCAATAAAATATATATATTGTCCAGTTCATAGTAAATGATTAACTTTGCAAATATCACAGCCGCATTAATTACCACCGTAATATCAGGCTGTGCTTACAAGACAAAGGAAAAGGATATCATTTGAATATTAATTATACATATAATGGATTATATAGAAATTAAAGGATATAAGTCGATAAAAGAACAAAAAGTTGATTTTAAAGACATTAATATACTCATTGGATCAAATGGTAGCGGGAAAAGTAATTTCATTTCTTTCTTTGAATTTCTAAACCGACTATATAACAGGAATTTGCAGGAATACATTTCCTTAAGGGGGGGAGAAGACAAAATCTTGTTTGAAGGCAAAGATGTAACAGATCGGATTTATTTCAATGTTGAGTTTAACGGAGGGGTAAATGGTTATTCTGCAACATTAAAAGCTGGGGAAGAAAAATTGATATTCACTGATGAAAGATTAATATACAATAGAGACAAAGGAAGCGACATCAGTGCATATTCAACAGAAGCGAGAATTAAAACAACTGATAATTTCAGGGCAAAATATGTCATTCAATATTTAAATGGTTTCAGAAAATATCACTTTCATGATACCGGAGCAAAATCTCCTTTCACATTAATGAGCCATATAGAAAATGACATTTACTTCTTATATGAGAAAGGTGAAAACCTGGCTGCATTTCTATATAATATACAAAAAGAAAATCCCAAAGTCTATCTACGGATCATTTCAACGATTCAAAGCGTTGCTCCTTATTTCTCTGATTTCTTTTTCCAGCCTAACAAGGAAAATTATATCAGATTACAATGGAAGGATAAATTCAGTAATGTCATATATGGTGTAAATGACTTATCAGACGGAACAATCAGGTTCATCGCTTTAGCTACACTTTTTATGCAACCGGAATTACCTCAGACTATTATTATCGATGAACCCGAATTAGGTCTGCATCCTGCTGCCATATCCAAATTAGCCGGTTTAATAAAGTCTGTTGCATCCAAGCAATGCCAAGTCATATTAGCAACACAATCGACCGATTTAATAAGTCACTTTGAACCTGAAGACATTATAACGGTAGACCGGATCAACGGTGAATCTGTATTCAGGAGACTGGACTCTGAATCCCTGTCTGTATGGCTTGATGAGTATACGGTAGATGATTTGTGGAAAAGGAATATAATAACGTCAGGCCAACCTAATTATTGAATACCATGGAACGAATTATAATTATATGCGAAGGTCCTACTGAAGAAGAGTTCTGCAAAAAAACATTGACTCCATACTTTCAGAAACAACAAATATATGTTCAATCCCCATTAATCAAACATAGTAATGGCGGAATTGTAAGATGGAACATACTGAAAAAACAAATAGAGAATCATCTCAAACAGGATACAACAGCATATGTTACTTTATTGATAGATTATTATGGCTTATATCAAAAATATGAATTTCCTGGCTGGGAAGAATCATTAGCGATTACAGATAAGAATTCCAGACTTGATTTTTTAGAACATAAGATGAGCGAGTCGATAGAGGAAAATCTCAGATATCGTTTCATTCCTTATATGCAATTACACGAATTTGAAGGGATTCTTTTTTATAATCTCGAAATTTTTGATTTGCTATTCAACGATGATGAGATTCTTGACAGAGAAGAATTAGAAGCTATTTTCAGAGAATTTGATAATCCGGAGATGATTAACAACTGCCCGGACACGGCTCCGTCCAAAAGACTTAAACGAATCATTAAAGGATATAACAAAATCGTATACGGCAATATTCTGGCTGAAGCAATAGGTTTAACCGGAATAAAAGCTAAGTGTCCACGCTTTAATAATTGGATTACTATACTATCCTCCATATCAAAGCCACTCCACCCCTAATGAAGTGGCTAATAATCTCATGTTTGTGATGGGTTTCCGAACCCCAGGCATGCTCCGGCTAACAGGACGAAAGCTACTATCCAAATACTCACTGACGATGACTGTTTGTACTGATTTTCGGATTGTGTCGGTTATGCTGTGATGTTTGTTTCCTTGCAATAAAGCTATCTCTGCCGGATATTGCCGGCCGGTACTGACACCACCGGCCAGACGGTTTACAGAGTCACTACGGTAACCACTCAATACTGCAATTGGCCTGCCATTGAACTGCCTCAATGGTTCCAACAGATGAATGGCCAAATAACAGAGCGACTGACGGACAGCAGAAGACGTTTCATAATCTAAACATTGAATCTCTAATTATGAATTCTCAATTATTCGATCTCCGGTCTATCGCTGCTTCCGCCATTCTCTTCTTCCTTCTCTTCGTCTTTCTTCTCGACCAGCTTCTCAAAACTAGCCTGGCTCTTGATAGTCCCCGGAGTGCCTTTCCCGGATAAAACCGAACTTTAGGTTCGCGAATCAGGTTTGTATCAAAAGTTTTCTCATCAATTACCCCGGGAGAACCGATCGTATAACGGAACGTACCCAATTCCCCCACACTCACCCGGCGGCCATGCTGCAAATGGCGCACCAGTACTACATTCAAACGGTCGAGCACCGCTTTCACCCCGGCGCTTCCCACGCCACTACTGCAAGAAGATACACAAAAGACAGATAAATAACAAAATGACATTTTGACTGCAAAGTGATAATACTCCATCTACTTAGACTTTGCAAATTTAGAAAACAATTTTTCATCCAACTTAGTATGAATAATTTTAAGTATATCACAAAATTCTTCTTCAGTGATTATTTCTGGTTCATCCTTTATTATTATTTCACAATAATTTTCTCTTCTGTTTGTATATTCATCAGAATTTTCATATTCAAATATACCATATCTAAATCCAGCATAAAAGCCTTTAAAATCAATAACGTCATACCTATCAAGATCCAAACGGTATATTTCTCTTACATAACAAATTTGTAATTCTGAAAGCCGCAAATACTTGTTATTATAGACCTCTTGCAAAAGCTTTTTTCTCTTCTTTTCACATGATTCTACTTTCTTCTTTGCATTAGCGATAGACTTCTCCATCTTCTCTATCTCTGCGTTCAACTCATCTATTTCCATTATTATAATATTTATGTTTCAACAAAAGTAAACATTTCTACATCCAAACCGTAAAAATCAAGATGTTTAACAACATGAGCAACGTGATTGGAAGTTAAATGTGACAGGAAACACCCCCCTGAGACTCAATCAGCAAAAAGTGCTTTTAATAATTAATGATTATTCGCATTACAGATTGATTTATTTGTCTATTTTTGCGCACTCATTTTAATATTCAATATGAATAATGTGCTGATTCTTTTAGACAGTCTGAATGATTGGAAACCGTATTACAAGACAAGCAGTATCTTAACTGTTTCCGATTATTTAAAAAACAAATCTCTCCAAAAAGAAAAGGGGAGTAAATTTGTCATCAACCTCAGTAATGACTACAGTTATAATTCCGAAGGATATTACTGTTCATTACTGGCTCAAACCCGAGGACACAAGGTGATTCCCGGAGTAGATATCATCAATAAGCTGGAAGCCGGGGCGGGTGTCCGCATGGACCGGAACTTACAGAAGCTCTGTTATCAATGGATACAGAAAAACAATATTACCGATAATATCTGGTATCTGAACCTCTATTTCGGAACTTGCCAGGAAAAAGGGCTGGAGAAAATTGCCCGGTTCATCTTCGAAAACTATCCTGCTCCCCTCCTTAGGATCAGTTTTAATACCCGGGTTAAGAACCAGATCGAATCCATTCAACTCTTGTCATTGGAACAACTGAACGATGAAGAACAAAGTTTCTTCGCTGAAGCGCTCGACCGTTTCAACAAAAAGGTATGGCGTGCGCCTCAAACCGTTAAATCCGCCCGGTATAGCCTGGCTGTATTATACGATCCGGAGGAAAAGTTCCCGCCCAGCAACAAACAGGCCATAAACAAACTGTTGGAAGTAGCCAAAAAGATGGATATACATGCCGAACTGATCACGGAAGAAGATGCCACCCGCCTGATGGAGTTCGATGCATTATTTATACGTACGACGACATCACTGAACCATTACACCTTCCGGCTTTCGCAATTGGCAAGGCAGAACGGAATGGTCGTGATAGACGATCCGTTATCCATCATACGGTGCACAAATAAAGTATTCCTGAATGAATTATTTGAAAAGGAAAAGATACCGGCTCCCCTCTCGATGCTGATATTCAAGTCAAACGAAAATACATTCGAACAGATCAGCAGTCAGTTAGGATCACCGTTCATCCTGAAAATTCCGGATGGTTCTTTCTCTTTCGGGATGAAGAAGGTAACCAACGAAGCGGAACTGGAAGCAGCACTCGACCTGCTGTTTGAAAAGTCGTCCATCCTCCTCGCCCAGGAATTTACTCCGACTGAGTTCGACTGGCGGATCGGCATCCTGAACGGTGAGCCGTTGTTTGCCTGCAAATATTATATGGCCAAAGGACACTGGCAAATCTACTGTCATTATGATTCGGGAAGAAGCCGGTGCGGACTGGTCGATACCATTCCTATTTATCAGGTTCCCCGTAAAGTACTCGACACGGCGGTCAAAGCGACTTCATTTATCGGAAAAGGATTATACGGAGTCGATATGAAAATGGTCAACGACCGCGCCATGGTTATCGAGATCAACGATAATCCGAGTATCGACCACGGTATCGAAGACGCTGTACTGGGCGATGACCTGTATTACAGGATACTGAATCACTTCGGACGTATGTTAGATATGAAACACTTCTAAAAGATGGAACAGGAGATTATAACCAGGCAGGCAACCCGGGCAGACCTGGACGGGATTATGAGAATAGAGACATCTTGTTTCGGTCCGGACAGTTTCTCCAAAAAACAATTCGTCTATCTGATCACAAAAGCTAAAGGAATGTTTTATATCGTTGAATACCAAGAGAGAATAGTAGCCTATGTTTCTCTCTTGCAAAACGATCATACCCCCAATCTGCGCATCTATTCTTTAGCCGTACATCCCGGTTTCAGAAGACAGAAGCTGGGGCAGCACCTGATAGACAAAACGATCGAATTTGCCAGACAGCATAATCATCCAAAGATTACGCTCGAAGTAAACGTCTCAAATCCGGCAGCGCTCCGTCTTTACCAAAAAAACAAATTCGAACCGGTCCGCACAATAAACAATTATTATGCGGACGGTTCGAACGCTTATTCCATGCACCGGGAAGTCGGTTATTTATAGATCTTTGCAGCATATCCGCCGCCCGGAGCCATTTTGATCTTCAGTTTACGGTCGGCGGGAACCGGGATGATTTCTTTTTTATAATCACAGGCGGCACGGTCGGCATTGATACCGTCTTTGAAAAGTTCCAGTTTGTAATTGCCGTCGCCCAGGAAAGAAAGATCCAGTTCCATCTCACGCGGTTCCCAATTAGTCAGGGTACCCAGATACCAGATATCGTCGTGCTGGCGGGCTATAGCGATATATTCGGATACTTTTGCATCGAGCACCTGTGTTTCGTTCCAAACGGTCGGGATGTTTGCGATAAACTCGGTACATTCTTTTTCACGCATATAATTGGTCGGATTATCACAAAGCATATTCAGAGGCGATTCGAAAATCACATAAGTAGCCAGCTGGCGGCAACGGGTACCCTGGCTCATCGGTTCGGAGTTGACCGGACGATAGTTGGCACGGGTTGCATTCCGCATAGCCCCCTGTGTATAATCCACCGGACCGGCAACCATACGGATGAACGGGAATGTTACGTCGTAAGTAACCATATCGTAAGAGGCAGGCGACCATTTCAATTGTTCCAAACCATTCACCCCTTCATAATTGATTACGTTCGGATAAGTACGCTGCAAACCGGTCGGTTTACATACGCCATGGAAATCAACCAACATCTTATATCTGGCACAAGTTTCTGCCGAGCGATACAAAAAATTAATCACCTCCTGATCATCACGATCCATAAAGTCGACCTTGAAACCTTTGACACCCATATCCGCATAATGCTTCACCACATTCTCCATATCACGGTCGAAAGCATAAAAGCCTGCCCAAAGGATAATATCCACATTCTTCGATTTGGCATACGATACGATTTCTTCCATATTAATTTCCGGGATGACTTTCAGCAAATCTGCTTCCAGGTTAACAGCCCAGCCCTCATCCAGAATTACATATTCGATGCCATGTTCGGAAGCGAAGTCAATATAATACTTATAAGTATCGTTATTGATGCCGGCACGGAAGTCCACTCCGTAAATGTTCCAGTCGTTCCACCAGTCCCAGGCAACCTTACCCGGTTTGATCCAGGAAACATCACTTACACGGGAAGGAGAAGCCAGGCGATACACCATATCGCAATCGACCAGTTGCTTGTCATTTTCAGAAACGACAAATACGCGCCACGGGAACGAACGGTTTCCTTTAGTTTTAGCTATAAAATTTTCACGTTCCTTGACCAGCATCTGAAGGCGGTTATGTCCCCCCTGCTGTTTTACCTTCGGATAAGGGGCATGCACAGATTTCAGAGAGGGCTTATCTGTTGCATTGTTCAGGAACATACCCGGATAGTCTTCCAAATCGGCTTCGGTGATACATAGTTTCTTTCCGTTACCCAGATCCACCAGATAAGGGAGGATCATCAAACGCTTGTCGTTCAGTTTGGTGATAACTTCATTCACATAAGGTTGTTCAAACGAGTTGGAGAACTGTTCTTCGAATGTCGGCTTCGTACTGTTCACATAAGCAGAAAATGTCTTATGGTCTGTCGAGAAGTTATAGGTTGCCGCTTCGTCTGCAACGACAATTTCCCCTTTCTTACGGGTAATGAAACGATAAGCCAGTCCATCGTTATATAAGCGGAAGGCAATACTGTAATCTCCACGGAAAGAAATCGTCATTTCATTATAGATATCGCTTACTTCCGTCTTCTTATAGAAAGGAGAAGGGATCACTTTGTCTACCGACCCTTTGGTTACTTTCGATACTTTCGGTTTTACTCCCAAAACTTCTCCATTCTGTAAAGTCATGGAGATTGCAGATGGTACCAGGACCTCTGTCCCGTCATGAGTCAGGGAAAATTCTACATTATCACCTACGGTAACTACCGTTTGCAGTTTTCTGTCCGGCGATTGTAACTGATAACTCTTCTGAGCCATCAACGACATGCTTCCGGCTAGAAGGAATACGAGCAGTGCTTGTACTTTCATGGTATTTTTACTTTTTGTTTAACTCTGGCAAATATACATGAATAAATAAAAATAGAATTCCTGAAATTGTTTTATCTTTGTCAATATCGTATCAAAAAGTAACATAAACACATAATAACGACCATGAAAAGACTCTTTTGTCTACTATTTTTCTGTATGGCATGCCTTTCTGCCGGGGCACAATGGAAATGGCAGAATCCGATGGATGCAGGTTTTCCTGTAGTACAAAACCAGGGCTGGCCTGATGAAATAGGTTACAAATATGTCCGCCTGCCTGACCGGGCAGAGAAGGAAATAAGACCTGCCGTATGGAACCTCTCCCGCAACTCGGCCGGGTTAGCGATCCACTTTTATAGTAATGCCCCACAGATCACCGTCCGCTACAAAGTGAGTGGCGGATTGAATATGCCGCACATGCAAAGTACCGGTGTATCCGGCGTTGACCTGTACAGTATTGACAGCGACGGGAAATGGGGCTTTTGTTTCGGAAACTATTCTTTCGGAGATACCATAACATACAGTTACAGGAATTTAGGTCAGGACAGCTATCATAACCGTGGGTTTGAATACCGTCTTTACTTACCTTTATATAATACGGTAGAATGGATGGAGATCGGCACTCCCGAAGACAGCGAACTGACCTTTATCCCGCAATCGCCGGAAAAGCCGGTCGTACTCTATGGTACCTCCATCGCACAAGGAGCCTGTTCCTCCCGTCCGGCTATGGCCTGGGCCAATATCCTGCAACGTTCGCTGGGCTATCCGCTTATCAACCTGGGATTTTCCGGAAACGGGAAACTGGAAAAGGAAGTGCTGAACTACATCATAGAGCAGGATGCACGTATATATATCCTGGATTGCCTGCCTAACCTGACACCAAACACCGAACAGGAAGTTACAGACCTGGTCGTTGCCGCCGTAAAACAAATCAGGGCGACCCGCAACGCTCCCATCCTGCTTGTCGAACACGCCGGATATAGCAATGCACCGACCGACAAGGGACAATATGAACTATATACCCGCCTCAACAGAGGTTCGCAAAAAGGGTTCGAAATACTACAATCGGAAGGTGTGAAAGACCTCTACTACCTGACACACGACGAGCTCGATTACTCGCCGGACGCCTGGGTAGATTACGTACACCCCTCCGACCTGGGCGCACAGGCTCAGGCAACAGCCGTAGAAAAGAAAGTACGTGAAATACTCCGTATCCCGGAAGGTAACCGCCCTACCTGCCAACCGGTAACCCAACGCCGCGAACCGAACAATTACGAATGGCAAAAACGCCATCGCGAAATAATAAGCCATATCAAGCAGCACCCTCCCAAAGCCGTTATCATAGGCAATTCAATTACGCATTTCTGGGGAGGCGAACCAGCCGGTCCGATAAGCAGAGGTCCGGAAAGTTGGAAGAAATACATGGCAGCCGCCGATTTCCAGAACCTGGGATATGGTTACGACCGCATCGAAAACGCACTCTGGCGTATCTACCACGATGAACTGGACGGTTACGAAGCAGAGAAGGTCGTCCTGATGATCGGAACAAACAACATGAGTTCCAGTACGGACGAAGACATTGTAGAAGGTCTACGATTCCTTATCACAGCCGTTCGTAACCGCCAGCCGAAAGCAACGATCCAGGTAATGGGTATCCTTCCCCGTCGCGAACATGAGGACTGGGTGAAAAACATCAACCGGAATATCCGGACGATGGCCGAGGAGGAAAACTGCCTGTTCGGCGATGCAGGGCCAGCCTTGCTCCTACCCAACGGAAAGATAGACGAATCCCTCTTCTCCGACGGATTGCATCCGAATGAAAAAGGATACCGGCTAATTGCTCCGATTATTAAATAACGACCTACGTACCAGCCAGAAAGAAACGGACAAGGTACATATCTCAGCGATCGGTACATCATACCAGATGGCATCGATACCGAACACAGCAGGGAGGACAAGTATGCCGATTCCCACAAATACGAGTCCTCTCAAAGCTGAGATAATAATAGATATCTTAGCATTCCCTATCGCCGTAAAATAGCTGGAAGCCAATATATTCAGTCCACACAACAAGAAAGCGAAACAATAAATCGAAACACCCCTCGAAGCAATCTCAAAAGCCTCGCTCCCATGATCCTTGAAAAAGAGTCCGATCACCTGCTCGCCAAACAGCAACAACAGCAAAAACAAACCGATCCCGATCAGCGAATTAGTCTGCGCCGCCAATTTCAGGATCGATTTGATACGTTCCTGTTGTCCGGCCCCGTAATTATACCCGATAATAGGAATGATCCCATCCGATATACCAAGGAATACGGTCGTTCCGATAAACAATATATAATTGATTGCCGTAAATGCAGCCACCCCACTCTCTCCCAGATACCTCATCATGGTAATATTGAAAAGAAATACCGTAATCGCCACCGACAACTCCGACATACCTTCGGACGAACCGTTATAGAAGGCATTCCATACCAGCCGCTGGTCATAGCGTCCACGCTGCACGGCAACCACTTCATGACGTGAAAACAAACGGGGCACGTTAAAACAGGCTCCCATCGTAAAAGCAATACCGGTAGCCAGTCCGGCTCCCATAACGCCCCACCCCAGAACGGCAACAAACACGAGGTCCAGAACAATATTCAGAACCACAGTCATCCCCATAACAGAGGTCGCATACAACGGATGCCCCATCGCCTTGATTATGTAGTCACCGAAAAACATCG
This sequence comes from Parabacteroides caeci, assembly GCF_023656795.1. Taxonomy (NCBI): domain Bacteria; kingdom Pseudomonadati; phylum Bacteroidota; class Bacteroidia; order Bacteroidales; family Tannerellaceae; genus Parabacteroides; species Parabacteroides caeci. The sequence continues at coordinate 43,120 of NZ_JAMOKT010000036.1, read as the reverse complement.
CACACAGCAGCGGGAAGAAAGGAACGAGCACCCGTATATAATGTACCGCATCGGGTAACAACACTTCGTTCGCCCCCAAAAAAGAAGCAATCTTTCCTGCTGACAGAAAAATAACCAGGCTCACCACCACGGACATCCCCAGCAAAAACACGAATACTGAGCGCAAAGCGTTATTAGCCTCCTGCTTATCCCCTCTTCCGAGGCTGATACTGACGAGGGTTTGCCCCCCGATACCCATCACGATTGCAAATGCCGAAATCAAACTGTAACACGGCAAAACCAGATTCACACTGGCAAGCGCATTGGCTCCTACGAAACGTCCCAACACAATCCCGTCGATCACAGATTGTATACCCAAGAACAACAATCCCGCAACACCGGGAAGTGCATACTTCATAAATAAGCGGGGAATCTCACCTGTCAACAATAATTTCTCCCTTTCCTGGCGGAAGAGAGCTTTGTCTTTATTCATAAATCAACTCACTTTTGGTTTCCGGCTGCAAAGGTAGGGAGGTCTTTTCAGAGAAAAATTACCATAGGATAATTTCGGTCCGCTCTTTTTATTTAGAAGAAGAACGAATACGGCTCAACGATTGAGGAGTGATCTGGAGATAAGAAGCAATATGCTTGAGAGGTACTCGCTGGAAAAGTTCGGGATTGCTGCGCAACAAGGCTTCGTATTGCTCGCGGGCATCACTCCAACTATCATTAATAAAATAATTTTCATACTCCCGAAGATAATAATCAAGCAGTTTGAGTCCCCAGACAGCTATGTCGTGCGACTGCTCGAAAAGTTCTTCCAGCCTGCGGGCAGGGATACGGAGCAAGTCCGAATCTTCCACCATCTCGATATTATAAGCGGCAATATCCCGGTAAACGAAATTTATCATTTCGCCATCCGAAGCGAACCATAATGTGATGTCTTTCGTTTCCCTTTCGACATATGAACGGATCAATCCCTTCCTGACGAACCACACAAACGGATCACGGTCGCCCTCCCTGATAAGAAGATCGCCCTTCGGGAAAGAAACCTCGTCCATCTCATCGATCAGAAGCCGGATGGCTTCGTCCGACATCGGATAGATCAATCGCTGTTGTTCTATGAATTTATCCATCGGACTTCTGTAAAAGTTCCAGTAACATTGTCAAAGCGGCATCGGCTGCCGACTGTATGTTTTCGGCCCGCACCGTACCGAAATGATAACAATGCGAAACGGCCTGTTCCTTCAAAGCGGCAGCGATCCAGACCGTTCCTACGGGTTTTTCGGGACTTCCCCCGCCTGGTCCGGCAACTCCCGACGTCGCCACCGAGCAATCGCATCCCAATGTACGGATAGCTCCCTGCGCCATCTGTTCCACCACTTCACGGCTCACAGCACCGTAAAGACGCAAACTGTCTTCCGAAACTCCAAGCACATTATGTTTCACCTCGTTGCTATAAGAAACAACGCCTCCGACAAAATAATCGGAACTACCAGCCACCAGGGTAACCATATTGGCAATACGTCCGCCCGTACAGCTTTCCGCCGTACCCATTACCAAACCTTTCGAACGCAAAAGTTCGCCAAGTTGTTTGCTGAGCGAATTATTATTATTCATATCGTTTTATTATCAGGTTTAAATGTTTTAATAATTATCAGAAACGAGTCTGTTTATAGTAGCTGGTTGTAACTGATTCCCCTCTCGAGAGGGGGAAGGGGGTGTGTCATATCCCCACCTATCAACTATCATAATCAGAGTTACTTGACTATTACAGGTCCATTTGCCGTCTGCTTCAGCTGACGGTTTAAAAGTTGTTTCTCATTTTTGGCTTCAGCCACATTTCTCTTAGATAGAAACTTGTAAGAAATGTGACTAAAGTCCGGAGAAATAGATAATTTACCAATCCGTCAGCTGAAGCAGACGGCAAATAAACCTGTAACAAGGTCTGTTTTTATTGACTGGCTTTAACACACCCCCTACCCCCTCTCAAGAGGGGAAGCAGTTACAACCAGTCATTATAAATAGACAACTCAATTCTTTCTAAAATAGAATTATCCCTCTCAACGCAAGAGGTTTTCACGGAATATACTATCATACTGTCATTACGACATATAAATAACTATATAGCAATCATTTAAACTATGACAGTACGTTTTTATACTATCATTTATCTATCATGTAACCATCATTTTAACTCTATTTTAACCAACGGACAGTCTTTTTAACCCGACAAAGGCGTTTGTTACAACCGCCTATGGCATCTTATAATTCGTCAGATTACTACCTTTTTATCCCAAAACTATGACTTAATTTCACTCGAACACAGACTTTTTGTTGCCGGGATGCCCATTTCCCCCCTTTTTACACCCCCATCTCGACGATGCCTACACCCGGGTGTCAAAGGTTTCAAGACCCGGGTGTCGAACAACTTTTGTCACTATCTGTCTGTCTTTTAGCTATATACTTAGTGAAAACAGCATACTGTCTATCCCATTTTTTAAGCAGGAAATGATAGTAGTATGATAGATAAATGATAGTTGAAAACAGCTACTATCATACTATAACAAACATGTATACAACTACTTATATCGAAATATGATAGTATGATAGTATATTTCTTCCAACCTTTGTATTCTTCTTTAAATAACAACCCTTGAGAAAGGAACTGCATCCATCGGGCAGAAATCCTTATCGAGGTATTTATAATAACCTGTAATGGCGACCATCGCCGCGTTGTCTGTTGTAAACGCAAACTTCGGGATATGTACCTTCCAACCATACCGCTTGGCATGATCCAGGAAAGCATCACGCAAACCGGAGTTTGCCGATACACCTCCGGCCACCGCCACCTCTTTTATATTCAGGTCTTTCGCTGCCTTGCGCAACTTATCCATCAGGATATCGATCACTGTAGACTGTAAGGAAGCACAGAGGTCTTGTTTGTTCTTTTCGATAAAATCGGGATCTTCCTGCAACCGATCCCTCAACGTATAAAGGAAAGAGGTTTTCAACCCGCTGAAGCTGTAATCGTATCCCGGAATATGCGGTTTACTGAAAGCGAAGGCTTTCGGATTTCCTTCGTTGGCCAGACGGTTCACCACCGGACCACCGGGATAACCCAATCCCATCACCTTGGCACATTTGTCGAAGGCTTCGCCGGCCGCGTCGTCTATTGTCTGGCCTATCACCTCCATGTCGTTATATGCGTTCACCTTGATGATTTGCGAATTGCCACCCGACACCAGCAAACAAAGGAAAGGGAAAGAAGGCGCATGATCATCTTCCGGCGTTTCCTTGATGAAATGGGCAAGCACATGGGCCTGCAAATGGTTAATCTCGATCATCGGGATATCCAGAGAGGCGGCAAATCCTTTGGCAAAAGAGGTCCCGACCAACAGGGAACCCATCAATCCCGGCCCTCGTGTAAAAGCGACAGCGCTCAGTTCCGATTTATCGATACCGGCCCGTTTGATGGCTTCGGCAACCACCGGAATAATATTCTGCTGGTGTGCCCGCGAAGCCAGTTCAGGAACGACACCGCCATAAGCCTCGTGAACGGCCTGGCTGGCTATCACGTTCGACAGCATCACGCCGTCGCGTATTACGGAAGAGGAAGTATCATCACAGGATGATTCTATCCCCAATATTGTTACACTCATACTCTTCTCTCGTTTTTTTGTGCAAATTTAATGAAATCTATCGCGATATTGTTGTAGATTTGCGTTTAAAATATAGTAAAGATATCAGAGGACTAAAATACATAATCATTACCCTACTTGTTTTGTTCTGGATATTCTATGCAATGCCTTTCATTTTATTGAAGATACCTTATATCCAATCTCAGGTTTCCGGCATTGCATCGACAGAATTATCCAGCCATCTCGGTGTGCCCGTAAAGATAGGAAATGTAAATATCGAGTGGTTCAACCGCGTGGTACTCGACAACTTATACCTGGAAGACAAGGCAGGTAAGACCTTATTCGAGGCAAATCATGTGGCTGTCGGTTTCGAAGTCCTCCCATTGCTCAAAGGTAAATTTGTATTCTCTACGGTCCGGTTATTCGGCTTTTCGGTCAATCTCAATAAAAAGACTCCCGACAGTCCGTTGAACCTCCAGTTCGTTATCGACGCTTTCGCCAGCAAAGATACGATGAAGAAGAATCCGAATATCGACCTGCGCTTCAACTCCATCCTGATACGCCGCGGGAATTTCCGGTTCGATGTGGAGAGCGAGGCGCAAACGCCCGGTAAGTTCAACGCCAAACATGTGGACATCAAGAACCTGAGTGCCAAGATTTCCATGAAAGCGTTCAATAAGGACAGTCTCAACGCGAACATCAAAAAGATGAGTTTCGATGAGGCATCCGGCTTTACGTTGAACAAACTCTCGATGAATATCATCGGCAACCGCGACAGCACGTTTATCAATAACTTCGAAATCAAGTTGCCGGAAACCGATTTGAAAATAAGCAAGGCCAGGATAGACATGCGCGAAATCAGCAATGCTTCCGAGCTGCTGAACCATGCGCCGCTGGCACTGAACATATCTCCGTCGCAAATCTGCCTGAAAGACCTTTCGTCTTTCGTTCCGGCCTTTAGTAATTTCACCGAAACCATCGAACTTTCGGCCGAAGCCTCCGGAGCCATCAACAATATCAACCTGAAACAGTTGACATTACGATACAGCGACAAGATGCTGTTTATCGGGAAAATGGACCTGAAAGGAATCAGCCACCCGGAAGATGCCTATATCTTCGGACAGGTGAACAAAATGTATATTACCACCGACGGACTGAGCGGACTGATAAACAATTTCAATAAAAAACCGGTCGTCCTGCCCGATCCGGTTATCAGACTGGGCACAATCAACTTTACCGGAGAGATATCCGGCTTCTTCGATAACCTGGTGGCTTTCGGAAAGTTCTCTTCGGCTATCGGCTCCGTACAAACCGATATGATATTCGGTAGTGATAAAGAAAATAATATCACAGCCTACCTGAAAGGACATGTTTCCACCTCCGGACTGCTTCTGAACGAACTTTTCGACGAAGGCAACCCTTACGGTAACGCCAAGCTGAACATATCGGTCGATGCCAAACGGCATAAAAACAGCAGTTTCTTTGGTAATATCAAAGCAAATATCGACGAATTCGAATACAAGAAATACAAATACGAAGATATTCAGTTATCCGGAAATTTCAAGAAAAACAGCTTTGACGGGATGGTACAGGTGAACGATCCGAACGGTAAGTTATATGCAGAGGGTATGTTCCGCCACGAAGGAAAGAACTCCATGTTCAACTTCACCGCCAATCTGGAACATTTCCGCCCGGACAGCCTCCACCTGATCGATAAATACGAATCGCCGGACATCTCGTTATCCCTGAACGCCGACTTCACCGGTAACAATATAGATAACCTGGAGGGGAACATCACGATAGACAGTCTTTCCTTCATCACAGCGCCCAGCAGCTTTTTCCTGAAAAAGTTTCAGGTAACGGCCTCCGGTCATTCGCTGGATCGCCATCTGACGATCTCGTCCGACATTCTGAACGGGGAAGTGACGGGTGCTTACTCGTTCAAAACGATCATCCCGAGTTTCATGAATACCTTCAAAGGATATATTCCGGCGCTTATCAATGCCACGCAGAAAAAGCAGCAGGTAGAAGAAAACAATTTCTCGCTGTTGCTGACTGTGGAAAATACGGAGAAGATATCCGAAACACTCAAATTGCCGGTAACAGTAGTAAACCAGGCACGTATCACGGGACATTACAACAACCTGTATAACAAATTCCGCATCGAAGCCTTCCTCCCCAAGTTCAGACTGGGAAAGTCCATGTTCGAATCCGGCTATCTGACATGCGACAACCCGCAGGAAAACATCAATCTGCTATTAAAAGCGATCAACTACAACCAGAAAGGACTTCGCAACTACCTCGATCTGAAAGTGGATGCCAAGGATAACCGGATCAATACGCTGATCGGATGGGCAAACAACAAGGAAAAAGAATTTCGTGCCGAACTTTCGGCTTCCGCCCTCTTTACGGAAGAGGAACAGGAGAAGAAGCCTGCCATGCTACGGACCGATATTGCCGTGAAAGAGAGCCAGCTGGTGCTGAACGATTCTCTATGGATCATCCATCCGTCGGATATCAGAATATCCGACGGTAAAATAGATATCCATAAATTCAGGGTAGGCAACGAAAAACAATCGTTGTTGCTGGACGGGAGTATCTCCAAAAATCCGGCAGATACCCTTTTAATGGCTCTGAAACAGGTTGAACTCAGTTATATATTCGATATACTGAACATTCCGGTATTACAGTTTGCCGGGAAAGCAACGGGTACATTCAATATCTGCGACCTTTACGGAAGTCGCATGCTGAACACCGACCTTGAAATAAATGACTTTTCATTTAACCAGACTCCCCTCGGCCGGCTAAATCTGTTCAGCGAGTGGGACGATGCCCAGAAAGGTATCCTAATGCTGGGTAGCATCTATAAAAACGATACGACATGGACCGACGTAAGCGGCTATATCTTCCCCGTCGGACAAAATGCCGGACTCTCCCTGTTCTTTGATGCCAACGATATCAACCTGGGATTCCTCCATCCTTTTGTGGAAAAGGTTGCCAAAAACATGAAAGGACGGGGATTCGGAAACGTCCACCTGCACGGCCCGTTCAAAGCGCTGACCGTAGAGGGCGACGCATACGTGCTGGACGGTGGCCTGGGTATCGAATATACCAATACGTATTATACATTCTCCGACTCCATCTACATGGATGCCGGTTCCATAAATATGCGCGACCTGACGGTTCACGACGAGTTCGGTAATCCGGGTACCGTCAACATGAGCGTCTATCATAACCACTTCAAAGATGTCAGCTTCGACGTGAATGTCAAGACAAAGAATATGCTGGTATTCAACGCTACCCGCAAACTGAATCCACTGATCTACGGTACCGTTTTCGGTAGTGGTTCGGCTTCCATCAAAGGAAATGACAAGCTAATCAACTTCGATATCAATATGCGGAGCGATCCTAAGACGTCCATTACCCTCGACTTCATCAACAACACTACTGCTGCCGACTATGACTTTATCACTTTTGTAGATAAAAAACAATTGAAAGATCTGGCCAACGGAACATTATCGCGGGATTCCCTGAAGATTGTAAACAATGAAGAAGAGGAAGGGGCCGAAATGCGCATGAACTTCCTGCTCGATATCACCCCCGATGCCAAAATCGAACTGATTATGGACCCGATTGCCGGCGACAAAATAACCGGTAATTGCAGCGGAAGCATGCAGATAGAATACGGGACAAAAACGGACTTACGCATGTATGGCAACATGGGAATCGTCAGCGGTAACTATAATTTCAGCTTACAACAGATTATCCATAAAGACTTTAAGATACGTGAAGGCAGTGCAATCGACTTCCGTGGCGATCCTTTCGATGCGACGATGCATATAAATGCTATTTATAACCTGACAGCCAACTTGCGTGATCTGGATGAAGGGCTTGCCAGGGAAAGTCCCCGAACCAACGTCCCCGTCAACTGCGTGCTTAACCTGGATGGTATGTTGCGCAGTCCGGCAATCTCATTCGACCTGGAACTGCCCGGCACCAACGAAGAGATAGAACGACAGATGAAGGCATTGGTCGATACCGAAGATATGATGACGCGTCAGATCATCTATTTGCTGGTATTGAATAAGTTCTACACACCCGACTATTCTCAGAATGCTTACCGTTCGAGCGAGTTCAGTGCAGTAGCTTCTTCTGCCATCTCATCCCAGATTTCAAGTATTCTGAACAGCCTGACCGACAAGGTACAGATCGGAACGAATATCCGTACCAGCGAAGACGGCATACAGGATACGGAAGTGGAAATGTTACTTTCCAGCCAATTGCTCGACAACCGCCTGCTGTTCAACGGCAGTTTCGGATACAGGAACAATACGTATCAGCAAAAGAATGATTTTGTCGGTGAGTTCGACCTGGAATACAAGTTAACTCCCAGCGGAGAAATCCGCCTGAAAGCATACAATCATGCAAATGATATGTACAAATACCTCAACGGAGCGTTAACAACTCAGGGCGTAGGTGTCATGTTCAAGAAAGACTTCTCCCATCTCTCCGAGTTTTTCCGCCGGAGAAGGAAGTTATTACCGATTATCCCGCTTGCCCCTGCCGATACAATCGCGCCGGCGAAGGCTGATTCAACTATTGTAACAACTCCTTCACGGCCTGGAGATAAGTAGGCAGTTGGTTGCTTTTCAGTATCTTCTTCCGCAGACGTTTCTCAGCCTCCGGCAACAGGTAATCCCAAAGGGTTTTCATTTTGGCCAGTATCTGATGGTCGCCTCCTTCAAGCGCACTGCTGTATTTTTCAAACAACAACGTGTGGAAATGAAGCAGTTTAGCTTTCTTTTCTTCATCCGTAAAACTGTTGCCTGCTGCATATTCCGCAGCCAGCCAGGGAGAGGATAACAGGCCACGCCCCGACATCACACCTGCCAGACGGGGAAACCGGCAGAGAATCCGGTCTATATCTTCCAGGCTGTTCAAATCTCCGTTATAAAAAAGCGGATGCCTGCATACCTCATAGAAACGGGCGAAACTGTCTGTATCCACATTCCCTTTGTATTGTTGCGTGCCTATCCGGGGATGCAAAGTAACATGAGCCAGAGGCAGGGAGTTCATAACCGGAAGCAAGGCAAAGACCTCATCCGGGGCATTCCAGCCCAACCGGAGTTTAACCGAAAAGCTCATCTCCGGGAACTCCCGGATCGTCTGCAACAAAGCCTCCGCCTCTTCTACAAAAGGAAGAATCCCCGCCCCCCGGTGCAAACGCGCCTGCATAGGGAAAGGACACCCCATATTGATATCCGCCTGCCGGTATCCCTTTTCCCGGAACAATGCAGCCAAACGGCGGAATTCACCGGGAGTAGCAGCAATCAGTTGGGGAATCACCGGTGTTTCCGAATTTCTTTCCGGAGCGATATCACGGATATCTTTGTTACGGAAACCGTCTTTCTCCACACGCACAAAAGGGGTGTAATAATTCTCCACCCCACCGAATATACGGTGATGGACTTCCCGGTACACGGCATCGGTATATCCTTGCAAAGGAGCGAAATGTATTTTATAATCCATCAGGGAAACAGTTCTGAGAATAATGAATGAAGTTGTGTTTTAGCTAGTTCGAAATCCTGCTTTTCGCCTAATTCCTTTTCCAGCGAAGTGACGCCTTTATCTGTGAAGCCACAAGGATTAATCAGGGAGAAATAGCTTAAATCCGTATTGATGTTCAGCGCAAAACCGTGCATAGTGACATACCGGCTGCTCTTCACCCCGATGGCACATATCTTACGGGCACGGCCTTTTACCAGCGGGTCGATCCAGACCCCGGTCGCCCCTTCCAGCCGTTCTCCTTTTATCCCGTAGAGAGACAGGAAGTGGATAATGACTTCTTCCAAAGTATGGATATACTGTTTCAGTCCCAGTTGCCAGTGTTCGAGGTCGAATACCGGATAACCGGTGATCTGTCCGGGACCATGATAGGTGATATCCCCGCCCCGATTCGTATGAAAGAAGGAAATGCCCCGCAGCTGCAGCAGTTCGGCAGGGATCAGCAAGTTTGTGTCTTTCCCGCTCTTACCGATTGTCAGCACCGGCTCATGTTCGCAGAAAAACAGTTTATTCTCTCCTTGTCCGCCCCACACTTTGGCATGCAGCAGTGTCTCAAACGCTTCCGTCTGAACCTTTAAAGCGTCGGTATAAGCGATACGTCCGAGGTCGTGAAAAGTGAAGCTCTCCATTTTTTTCTCTTTTTTATCTTTTTGTTTGTGTTTTCTATTTCACCGGCTCCGTAACCCATTTGTATCTTTAGCAGCTTACCCATCAAGGAAAGAATCTGCCCTTGCCGCTTCAACATATAAGGGGAAGGTTTGCCGGAATTAAACTTACGGGGATTCGGCAGGGACGCAGCGACCAAAGCCGCTTCTTCACGGGTCAGCTGATAGGCCTGCTTCTTAAAATGGACTTTGGCTACCGCCTCCGCTCCGTAGATGCCGTCTCCCATCTCAATCGAATTGAGATAGACTTCCATAATCCTTTCTTTACCCCATATCCATTCTATCAACAGGGTGAAATAGACTTCGATACCTTTTCGTATATAACTTTTCGTTGGAAGCAGGAAGACATTCTTGGCTGTCTGCTGGGATATGGTGCTGGCGCCACGCACACGCTTTCCTTTCTCCGCCTCATCACGTGCCTTCTGTATCTGTTCGATATCAAAGCCGTTGTGGTCGAGAAACAGATTATCCTCGGAAGCGACCACGGCCTGCACCAACGGTTGGGCTATCTTCGACAGCGGAACCCACGTATGTTCGAGTTTGAAAGGCTTCCCCGATTTATACTGGTCGTACAGCCGTGTCAGCATCAACGGCGTATAATAAACAGGAATGAATTTATAGGCCACCACCGCCAGGATGCTGGATATAAACAGGAATAGAAGGATATTCCTGCACCAGATCAGGATCCGTTTTATAATAGGCATACTAAAAGTCTTTTTTAACGCAGACAAATGTACAAAAAAGCGGTAAAACAGATGATAAGATTATGCAAGAGAAAACAAAAAGAGGCCGCCAAAAGATATGACAGCCCCTCTATTCATATGGAAAATAAATTATCTCTTCCAGTACTGTTCCATCTGTTCCAATGTCTTACCTTTCGTTTCGGGAACGAATTTCCAGATAAAGGCAGCGGCAAGGATACCCATCAGGCCGTAAATCCAGTAAGCGACACCGTGATTAAACGTTTCCGTCAGGTACTGGTTCTTGTCAAGCATCGGGAAAGTCCACGATACGAGGAAGTTGGCAATCCACTGTCCGGCAACGGCAATACTCATCACCGTCGAACGGATCGAGTTCGGGAAGATTTCCGCCAGCAATACCCAGCAAACAGGTCCCCATGACATAGCGAAACCGGCAGTATACACCAGCATACAAACCAACGAGCCTATGCCGACAGAGTGTGTATAGAATGTTGTTCCCAGGATAATCATGGAAACAGCCATCACCAACGCACCGATAATCATCAACGGACGGCGGCCAAACTTATCGACCGTAAAGATTGCCAGCACAGTGAACGACAGGTTCACGGCCCCTACCACAATCTGCTGCAACAAAGCGGCATCGGTAGCGGCTCCCATCGTCTTAAAAATCTCCGGTGCATAATAAAGCACCACGTTGATACCGACAAACTGCTGAAATCCGGACAGCAAAATACCTACCATAATAATAAGTACCCCGTAAGAACGAATCGGGAACGCCAGCGAAACGAAGAAACTACCGATCAAGGCGATCTCCAGTGCACTTGTATTTCCCGCCAGTTCCAATGCCCCGTAAGCCAACAGGAACAAAACGAGCCATGCTCCCATAAAACGGAAGTAAGGACGCATGGAGGGTGCTTTTTCCTTGAAACTCTCTTTTATGTCACCCAGTTCTTTCACGGCTTCGTCTTTTCCCATCAGGCGGTCGAGGATGGTCAATGCCTTTTCCGTCTTTCCACGCATTACCAGGTAACGGGGCGTTTCAGGAACAAACATCAGCAGGGTAAAGAAGAATACGGCAGGAATAATTTCAGAAGCGAACATCCATCTCCATCCAACCGTGTGCAACCAGGAAGCATCGCCCTGCAACGCAATCGTGTAATTCACAAAATAAACGACCAGCATACCGAAGATGATCGCAAACTGGTTCCACGAAACCAGGTTACCACGACGGTCTGCCGGAGCAACCTCGGCAATGTACATCGGCGAAACCATCGAAGCCAGACCGACCCCGATACCGCCAAGAATACGGTAAGCCACAAATAAATACATGTAAGTATGATCTCCGCTTCCAGGTAATCCCAGACCGAATTCGGGCCAGGCCGAACCGATAGCCGAAAGCAGGAAAAGAATAGACGCCACGATCAACGTCGGCTTACGTCCGTAACGCTGGCTGACCCATCCGGCAAAAGAGGCACCCAGGATACAACCGATCAGCGCACTGCTGACAACAAACCCTTCCAGCGAATTGGCCTGGTCGAGCGGTAATCCGTAAGGTTCAATAAAAAATTTCCGTAGTGATTCTACTGTTCCGGAGATAACTGCCGTGTCATATCCGAATAATAACCCTCCGAGGGTAGCAACGAGGGTGATACCAAAAATATAACTGTTGTTGTTTTTCATGTTTACCAGATTAAGAGTAACTTTTCCCCTCTCGAGAGGGGGCAGGGGGTGTGTTAATGCCAGTTATAAGACTAAATTTAACACACCCCTTAATCCCCTCTCCAGAGGGGAAAGAGTTACTCCTTGTAACTAATTATATATATAAATTGAGAATCATCTCATATAACTCCTGCTTACCGCTGATCTGTTTCGGTTCTCCGTCGCGGAGAGCGATCGTACGCAGGTCTTCCAGGGTAAGTTTACCGTCTTCAAAGGCTTTACCGTCGCCACCATCGAAGCTGGCATAACGTTCGGCACGCATCTTGGTGTAATCAGACTGTTCTATAATAGCGGCTGCACACATCAGAGCACGGGCAAACGCATCCATACCACCGATATGAGCCAGGAAGATATCATCCAGGTCTGTCGAGTTACGACGGGTCTTTGCGTCGAAGTTTGTTCCTCCGGTTGTCAGACCGCCACCCTGAAGGATGACCAGCCATGCCTGAGTCAGTTCGTAGATATCCATCGGGAACTGGTCGGTATCCCAGCCATTCTGATAGTCGCCGCGGTTTGCATCGATACTGCACAACATGCCGGCATCCACAGCAGCCTGCAATTCGTGTTCGAATGTATGTCCGGCCAGCGTAGCGTGGTTCACCTCGATATTCAAAGCGAAATCTTTATCCAGGCCATAGTGGCGCAGGAAGCCGATAACCGTTTCCGAGTCTACGTCGTACTGATGTTTTGTCGGTTCCATCGGTTTCGGTTCGATCAGGAACGTGCCTTTGAAACCATTCTTGCGGCCATAGTCACGTGCCATGGTAAGCATCATAGCCAGATGGTCTTTTTCACGTTTCATATCTGTATTCAGCAAGGTCATATAACCTTCACGACCACCCCAGAATACATAGTTCTCGCCACCTAAGGCGATACAAGCGTCGATAGCATTCTTAATCTGTGTTCCGGCACAAGCCAGTGCAGGGAAGTAAGGATTGGTTGCAGCACCGTTCATATAACGTTTGTTACTGAATACGTTGGCGGTAGACCATAACAGTTTCTTTCCGGTTGCCTGTTGCAAGCCTTTGGCATGTTCCACCATTGTCTGCAAGTCTTTCTCAAACTGAACCAGTGTAGGAGCTTCGTCCACCACATCCACATCGTGGAAACAGTAATAAGGAATGCTACATTTAGTCATGAATTCGAAAGCTGCATCCATCTTATATTTGGCACGGCTGATCGGGTCGGAAGCTGCATTCCAGGGGAATGATTTTGTTCCTCCGCCAAACTGGTCACCACCTTCGGCACATAATGTATGCCAGTAAGCCATCGCAAAACGAAGATGGTCTTTCAATGTTTTACCCATTACCACCTTGTTTTCATCATAATAATGAAATGCCATCGGATTCTTTGAATCGCGTCCTTCAAACTGAATCTTTCCTATTCCCGGGAAGAATTCTTTTTCACCTTTATAAAAGTCCATGAAATTAATTGTTTAATGATTTATATTACATTGGTATGTTATTCTCACACATCAGCTTGTCCAGCCGTTCTTTCCATATGCTGTAAGCTGCACAATATTTGTCCGCCTTCAGTCCGTCGGGTTCAATCACATCGATTTTCTTGAGGGAGGCAAATGCTTCTTCGGCCGACTGATAAATACCGGCACCGATACCGGCTCCCTTGGCAGCACCTACAGCGCCGTTTGTATCGAACAGCTCGATCACCGTTCCGGTCACACCCGACAAAGTATCACGGAAGACCGGACTCAGGAACATATTGGCACTACCGGCACGGATTACATCTATATCGATTCCCATCTCGTTCATGATATCCATTCCGTATTTGAAAGAGAACACAATTCCTTCCTGAGCGGCACGGGCAATATGGGCCTTGCTATGAATATTAAAATTCAGCCCGTGTATCGAACAATCGATCTGCTTATTCTGCAACATACGTTCGGCACCATTACCAAACGGCAGAATGGACAGTCCTTCCGATCCGACAGGGATACCGGCAGCCAGTTCGTTCAACTCCGGATAACCGATTCCTTCGGGCGCTACATTCTTCTTCACCCAGGAATTCAGAATGCCCACCCCGTTGATACAAAGTAATACGCCCAACCTTGTCTGATCCGCAGAATGATTTACATGGGCAAAGGTATTTACCCGCGACAAGGTATCGAAATTCACTTTTCCGTTTACACCGTACACCACACCGGAAGTACCACCAGTTGCAGCAATCTCACCCGGATTCAATACGTTCAGCGACAAAGCATTGTTTGGCTGGTCGCCGGCACGGTAAGTCACAGGTGTCCCTTTCTTCAACCCCAGTTCTGTTGCAACGGAACCGAGCAGTTCCCCCTGCAAACCGAATGTCGGACGTATCTCAGGTATCAGGTCGTTGCTGAATCCGAAATAGTTCATCAGGTCTTCAGAAACCTGTTCGTTCTTAAAGTCCCAGAAGATACCTTCCGACAAACCGGACACGGTCGTTACGATATCCCCTGTCATCCGCATGGCGATAAAGTCACCCGGCAGCATGAACTTATGAACGGAACGGAATAACTCCGGTTCAAACTCTTTTACCCAGGCAAGTTTGGATGCGGTAAAATTACCCGGCGAATTCAACAGGTGGGACAAGCATTGCTTCTCCCCTATATTTTTAAACGCACGGTCTCCATAAGGTACGGCACGGCTGTCGCACCAGATGATAGAAGGACGCAGCACCTCCATCTTCTTATCGACCAGCACAAGTCCGTGCATCTGGTAAGAGATACCGATCGCTTTGATATCGGTTCCCTGAATACCGGCTTTCGCAATCGCTCCTTTAATGGCTTCCTTCAGATACTTCCACCAATCATCCGGCTCCTGTTCCGCCCAACCGGGTTTTACAGCTTTAATAGGCGCTTCCTCTTTCGGATAGAAATCCGCCCCGATAGTTAATCCCGAATTGGCATCTACAATCGAGGCCTTCACAGAAGAACTACCTATGTCACAACCTAACAAATACATATATTCACTGATTAATTCTTATTAAATTTCGAATGCAACTTATTATACTTCACTTTGTCGAAACGATAATAACGGGCGGCACGGTGAGCAACTCCTGTTTCGATCTCGTCAGTCTGTACGATATATTCCAGCGACCCCATTTTCTTATGGAAGTTACGGACATCCATTTC
This sequence comes from Parabacteroides caeci, assembly GCF_023656795.1. Lineage (NCBI taxonomy): Bacteria > Pseudomonadati > Bacteroidota > Bacteroidia > Bacteroidales > Tannerellaceae > Parabacteroides > Parabacteroides caeci. Next base: position 27,726 of record NZ_JAMOKT010000036.1, on the reverse strand, counting down.
CTTATTATATATGATCTCGTACGTACGACGCAACTGATAGGCTGTAAATTTCAAAGGCAGGTAATCGAAAATGATGGATGGCTCCTTTTCAACCCATTCACGTATTTCCTCCACAGCGGCCTCGATGATTTCTTTATGGTCGAATGGCAAAGAAGGCAGTGCGTCGACAGAGAACCAGGCCAGTGAATTATATTTATTGGTCGGGTTCGACTTCCGTCCGATCTTACTCAATGCCAGATAAGCTACGGTTACGATCCGTTCGATCTTCAGCTTCATAGCGTTTTCCAGCCACTGCATATCATCTTTATTTTTCGTACGTGAAGGAGAGCCAAAACTGCGGAACTGTTTCAAAGGTACGCGTTTCAAACCTGTAGCTTCATTAAATACACGGTAAGCAGCCGTGTCCAGATCTTCGTTCTCAAAAATCAGGCTACCGGGTAGCTTATAATGTTTTTCGTCACTCTTGTCTATTTTCCGCTCTACGAGCAGTACGCATAATTTATCTTCGTTTACGCCCAGCAGCACGCAATCAACAGACACATGCGAGTAAAGCATCTTGTTATTTTCCATATGTGTTTCCATAATATTACGTTAAACAGTTGCAAATATAAACATTTATCCAATATACAAAACACACAGAATCATTTTTTCAATATTTATAACAGCTTATTTATCTGACAATTTACTATCTTACCTCATACAATAACATTTATCGCCCATAATGTAAACAAAACAATATTGTGATAAACCGTTGATCTTTCTCTTTTTAACATGCTTTATCTAAACTTTCTGAACTATTCTGTCCTCCAACTACTTTTATTAATACTTTTGCTGCAGATTATACTTGAAAATGGATATAAAACATATACAGTTCACATGCCGGATGTACTGGGCGAACATGAAAGGCATCCTGAATATATTCGCGGAAGGCCTCATTCTTCTGGCATCTATCGCTTCCTTATTCGTACTGATCTACCAGTTCGGGTTCCAGCAGACAAGCGAAACCATACATCATTTATATCTGAGCCGTATTTATATTTTACTGGCATTTTTTATCGGTATCACGCTCCGCTACATCGTCCGGTTCGGTGAGATCATACAGGAAAAGCTCTTATATCTGGATATCGGCATTTACTTTCTGCTGTTTGCCGTTTTGTCGGCAAAAGTATTTTTCAGAGAGGTGATTCAGCAGTCACTGCCATACCTCGATTTCCTGTCGAAGCCGTTGTTTGTCTATACGCTGATGTTATTGCTCAGTATGATCCATCTGTCACGGCAGACTTTCACGCTTATGCAAACACGTATCAAGCCGTCACTGCTGTTCCTGCTGAGTTTCATATTCGTAATCCTGATCGGAGCCGGATTGCTGATGCTGCCGAACGCAACAACCCGCCCGATCCATTTTGTCGATGCGCTGTTTACGGCAACGACTTCTGTCTGTGTAACGGGACTGACTACGGTTGACGTAGCGACTACTTTTACACATATCGGGCACGTTATCATTATGCTCCTGATACAAATCGGCGGAATCGGAGTAATGACTTTTACCAGTTTCTTTGCCCTTTCTTTCATGGGGCATTCTTCTTTCACCAGCAAACTGGTTCTGAAAGATATGCTGAACGAAGACCGTATCGGTGGGTTGTTCCGCGTTATCCTGAATATTCTGTTCGTTACTTTCTTTATCGAAGGGATCGGGGCCTACTTTATATATATGGATATCAGAGGCGTGTTGCCGGGAGCCACTACGCAGGATAACATCTTCTTTGCTATCTTTCATGCGGTTTCTGCCTTCTGTAATGCCGGTATTTCCACACTGAGCGGCAATATGTGTGATCCGATAGTGGCCCATAACTACAATCTGCACGTATGGATTTCCCTGTTAATCATCTTCGGAGGCCTGGGATTCCCGATCGTTTTCAATTATCTGAAACTGCTAAGGCATTTCATCGTTAACACTTTTATGATAGCTATCGGGCAACAGAAACATTATATCCACACACCCCGTATCATCAATATCCATACATATATAGTAGTAATAAGTACGCTGGTCCTGATCGTCGGAGGTATGTTCTTTTATTTCCTCTTTGAGATGAATAATACGTTGGCCGACCTGCCTCTGAAAGGGAAGCTGGCTGATTCGCTGCTCGGTGCCGTGACACCCCGAACGGCCGGTTTCACCGTGGCAAATATGGATGCGCTTCGTCCGGTAACGCTGATGCTGACCCTTATCCTGATGGTTATCGGGGCTGCTCCGATGTCGACCGGTGGCGGCTTAAAAGTAACGACCGTTTTTGTAGCTATTGCCACGGCATTGAATGTATCCCGTGAAAAGGAAAAGGTTGAAGTTCGCAAACGTGAGATATCTCCCGCCACTATCCGCCGGGCTTTCGCAACGATTGTCTTCTATTTCATCTTTGCCTCGCTGGCTGTCTGGATATTGTCTTATACGGAAGAAGGGACACCGGTGTTTACACTTACATTCGAAGTTGTTTCGGCTTTGAGTACGGTGGGATCGAGTCTGAACTTCACCTCTATGCTTTCCATGGCCGGAAAGTTGATTATCATCTGTACGATGTTAATCGGACGTATCGGGGTACTGACATTCATAGTCAGCTTTATGAGAGAGTACAAAAAGAGGGATTACACATATCCCCAGGAAAATATATTAATGTAATATGTAATGCCTTATGAAATTTCTGGTTATAGGATTAGGAAATCTGGGACGCGCTATCGCGGAAAATCTCACCCGTATCGGCGATGAAGTGATAGGTGTCGATCTGAACCTGCATAAAGTGGAGGCCGTAAAACAAACGATCTCCGGTTCTGTCAGCCTCGATACGACTGACAGGGATGCACTAAATACACTGCCGTTGAGCGAAATGGATGCCATCTTCGTTACTTACGGCAAGAATTTCGGAACATCGGTACAGACTGTCGCCTTATTGAAGAGCCTGGATGCAAGCAGGTTGATCGTCCGTTCGATCTCTCCCATTCATGAAACGGTGATCCGCTCGATCGGTGTATCGGAAATCATTCGTCCGGAACAGGATTATGCGGCAACCTATGCCTCCCAGAGTTTGCTGGGTGACCTGTTCCAGCGTTGGTATCAGGTAACGGAAACACATCATCTGTATAAAATAAAGACACCGGGAGCTTTAGTCGGACAGACGCTAAAGACGATCGACTTCCAAACGAACTTCGGCATCCGCCTGGTCGGAGTAGAACGAGCCAAAGAAGTACGAAACCTGATCGGATTGAAACAAACAGAATACTATGTGGTCGACCCACTGACCGATGATCTGGTGCTGGAAGCCAACGACAAGCTGATCCTCTTCGGAAAAATGGAGGTACTTCATAAGATCAAAGAATTGTGAGGAGAGAAAAACTATACTGAAGGCTTTTTCAAAGCATATATGTTTCGTCATTAAAACATATATGTTTTGAATACAAAAGTCCCTTATTTTGATTACAAAAGAAGGGTGCTTTTCAAACCTGCTTCGCATAAGTAAAGATAGAGAAAGCACCACTTTCTATCCGTGCATTTACCTTCGGGTCTGTGATAACTTTATTGTCAAAAACAAAACAAATTCGTTTGCCGATAGATCTTTCCGTAGCATCTGCCCATCGACTCACTTGGGATTGGTTTATAGTCCCAACAATCATATACATCATTCTATTATCCGAGTATGAGAAAGAATCCAATCTTAGAAAGGCAAAATCTTTGACTGTTATAATTGATTCTTTTGATTTGATTTATTCCTGAATAATCTAGTTGGTCTATATAAGAATAAATCCTTCCACAATAAACCTTTATTAAAGATTTTCAATCGATCTTCTTCACCAGCACCTTGTCGATACGTGCACCGTCCATATCTACGATTTCAAATTCAAAGGTCAGCCAGGTCAGCGTCTCACCGGTCTTCGGAACGCGTTCAAGAATTTCCAGGATCAGACCACTCAACGTATTATAATCGTGTTCGGCATACAGATCTTCCATATCGAAATACTCCAGAAAATCATAGAAGTTATACTGTCCGTCAACCAACCAGGAGCCATCGGCACGCTGCACGATCTCGGCCTCCTCTCCCACTTCCGGAACCTGTCCGATCAGCCCTTCCATAATATCTTTCAGGGTAACAATTCCCTGGATTCCTCCAAATTCATCCGTAACAATACCATATTTAACACGTGCTTCCTTAAACTGCTCCAAAGCATTATACACACTCTGGTTCTCGGGAAGGTATTGGGCGGGACGTATTACCTCTTCCAACGAAAAGTCAGGTTCGTCAATCCGGCCGAACAGGTCTTTCAGATAAACAACACCTTTGATATTATCAAACTTCTCGGAAGCTACCGGATATATATTAAACAGATTTTCCTGTACCTTTTCACGGATCTTCTCGATACTGTCGGTGACATCCAGCCATACCAGATCGCTCCGGTGTGTCATGATCGAACCGACATTTCGGTCTCCCAGGTTGAATACACGTTCCACGATGTCCTGTTCCACTTCCTGCACTTCACCGCCGTCAAAGCCTTCTTTGACGATTGCCTTGATCTCCTCTTCCGTTACTTTATTTTCTTCGTTTGCTTTAATTCCGGTAATTTTTATAACAAGGGAAGTGCTTTTCGACAACAACCAGACAAAAGGCAAAGCCAGCTTCGATAAAAAGTACATCGGTTTAGCGACCAACATAGAAACCCGTTCGGCATACCCCATACCGATACGCTTCGGAACAAGTTCACCCATAATCAAAGTCAGGTAAGTCACAATTATAACGATTATTGTTTTAGATACTCCCAGTGCATAAGGCTCCAGCACAGGCACATGACGCACCACTTCTGCCAGGTTATAGGCAAACGCCTCTCCTGAATACAAACCGGTCAGGATACCGATTAGCGTAATTCCGATCTGGATAGTTGATAAAAAACGGTCGGGTTCTCCAGCCAGCTTCAAGGCTGTTTGCGCTGATTTATTACCTCTTTTTGCATCCAGTTCCAGCCGGGCCTTGCGGGCAGACACCAGAGCAATTTCAGACATAGACAAAATTCCGTTCAACAAGATAAGGCCGATAATAATAAAAATTTCCATTTGCTATATATACAGCGATTGATTAGGCAACGAAGATATGAATTATATCGAAATTAATACTACATTTAGAACCTTAATTAATACATGATTTAAAACATGAAACATCAGATCATATTACTTGGCAAAGATATAACCTCCGTTTATCACGGAATCAAAGAATTCGGACCCGACCATGTGCATTTGCTTTGCACGAATGAAACAAAAGAGGTGGCAGCTCCCCTATTTCCGCTCCTGCCCGACGGCATCCGCCGGACATTATACCGGACCGAACCATACGACGGAGAACATGTCCGTAACGTTTGCCGCAAAATACACCAAACGTATCCTTCCGCCGAATTTGCCTACAACCTGTCGGAAGGTACCAAAGTAATGGCATTCGCAGCTTTCACCATCGCAAAAGAATACAGCGTCCCAGCTTTTTATCTGTCACAATTAGGCGAACTGATCCGACTGGACAGCTTTGAGAAATACCCGATGCAAAGCCAACTGAATAACAAGGAGATACTGGGACTGAGCGGAAATATCCTGACAGAATATCAGGACGCCAAACACCTGAGTGATACCGACGTGCAGGCTTCCGGCCTGATCAAACAGTTCATCGAACAATATCCGAAAGAGCACACCATGATACAGAAGTTCTTCAACATCTTCTGTAACAGGGAGCTGTCACGCCTTCCGGCATCACGTGTTTTTAAAAACGGACTACGTTTCAAACAGAGGCAAGGTACTTTTCTTGTTGCCCAACAGAACCGTGTGTTACTCAGGCTAACGACACCGAACGCCTGCATGCTGTTTTTCAAAGGACGCTGGTGGGAAACACTGGTAGCACATACAGTCAGATCATGGAGCCAAAAACGTCCCAACAGCCCAGAGGTATGGCAAAGCGTCCTGTTTCAGACAGAGGGAAACAATCCAAGGACAAAGAATGAAGTAGATGTACTGCTGAACAACCAACAGAAACTAATCTTTATCGAATGTAAATCAGGACAGGTCACCCAAAATGATATTTATAAGATTGATGCGGTGCGCGAAACATATGGCGGAGATATTTCTTTAGCCGTTTTAGCCAGTTATTACCCGGTAGAAGACAACCTGCGGGAGAAATGCAAGGATTTACAAATAAACCTGTTCGCCCCTTCTTATATAGAAGAGCGCATCAACCATCTGAACATGCTGCCTGCATGGCTTGAAAAGTTATCCAACTCCCTGCAACTATAAAATAAAAGAAGCCGTTCTACCTTCTCAGGCGGAACGGCTTTTATCAATCGATAAGTTTTTGCTAATCTAATACATATTAGAAAACAATATCGGGAGATAGATACTTACACTTATTCTAAATTCTAAACTTCATCATCATATTCATAGAGGGAAACTTGTTTGTTTCCCTAACACCTACTTACACTGCAAATGACGTGCCAAAAACAGCGAGGAACAGAAAAACAATCACTAACAAACTAGTTATCAGATAATAAAAGATCATTCCACACCATTTCCAATTTCACTCTACCGCAGAAGTGTGGTGGGGAATCAATGGGGAAATGGGGAATTTTTCCACACCACACTCCTATTGCATATCACAACTGTGTTCCTTTTGTTTCACAGATGGATTTCTTCTGTTTCACAGCTGTGATACGAATAAGGAATATGATAAAAAGAGAAGCATCTAAAGGGTTTACGGCACTGACTGCCGGGTAATCCTTAACAAACCGACAGATGACCGAAGTTATATCCCGACAAAAAAGCCAGTCCTGCAACAGACTGGCTTTCATTCGTACCTTATATATAATTGAGACTTTACTTATTTTACAAACTTTGCTTTCAACAGATAATCTGCACAGCCTTTCACCCCAGCAAACTGGGTACGACCATCCGGCATACCTTCCAGTTCCACGTAATATTCTTTCACTCCAATCTGATACGCCTGTTTGAAAATCATTTCAAAGTTCATGAAGCCGGATTGTCCCAAAATGGCGCGATCTTTAATATGCAACAGTTTAATACGATCCGGATATTTCTTCATATATTCCACCGGATCATTCTGCCCGATCACCGTCCAGTACACATCCATTTCGAAAAATACCAGATCAGGATCCGTATCTTTCAAAAAAAGATCATAGATTTTTTCGCCTTTATTATGACGACCAAAGACAGCTCCCGTACCTCCCGGAACTACTTTGGCAAACTCAAAATCATGATTATGATAACCGAACGGAATACCAGCTGCTTTGACAATCTTTCCAGCTTCATTGAATACATCGCAAACATAAGCAACCTCTTCCACACTACGGGTGCGTGGTTGTCCGGGCTGAACCAGATATTTCACACCTAACTTGGCATGATCGTCTGCCGTCTTTTTCCAATATTCCATAATTGTATTGCGGGTATCCGGCGTGTACTCGCCTGTCGGAGGATTCACATGGGAACTGGTGATCTTCAATCCGGCATCTTCTGCCATCTTCTTGAATTCCATCATATCGACACCATTGATCTTGCCATTATTGTAACCTGCCAGTTCAAGGGTAGAATAACCCATCTGTTTAAGTTGTTTCATTCCGGCAGGAACATCTTTGGTTAACTCGCCTCCTAAAGAATAAATCTGCAAACCGATACTTTTTTTGGCTGTCGTTTCCGTACGAACGGGAGTGGCTGCCTGTAACGCTTCTGCCTTTCCGGCTACTAACCCTCCAAGAGTTAGAAAAGAAGCACTTTTCAGGAAATTTCTTCTATTTACCATGGTCTATAAAATTTAAAGTCTCCAAAGGTATTATTTTAAATCTGAAAAATAATTCTATATTTGTCCTAATTTAAGAACCTTATAAATAAATTTAAGAGTATGGACCCTATTTATTGCCAAAGTTGCGGTATGCCGCTAGTTTCTGATACGGATTATGGAACCAACCAGGACGGAAGTAAGAACAACGAATATTGTGCTTTCTGTTTCAAAGACGGTAAATTCACTCAGGATGTAACGATGGAAGAAATGATCCAGATTTGCCTCCAATATTCAGACTCCTTCAAACATGAAAACGGTGAAAGCTACACCAAGGAGGAAGCCCTGGCGGGAATGCAGTATTATTTCCCCCAACTGAAACGCTGGAAAAAGGATTGAGTATCCGGCGAAACCTATAAAACCGTGTAGACCGTTATGTATCAGGAATATCCTCCATGCCAACTGCTTGCCCCCTATATTGACAAATACTGGGAGTTCAAGGGTGAAACCGAATACGATATGCACTATAAGATACTACCCGACGGCTGCACAGACTTTATCTTTTCTATCGAGGAACCGTCGCAACCCCTGAACGGAGAGATACTGATGCAACCCTACCGTTTCTATTTTGTCGGCCCGATGCGGGTTTACTCGGAGCTGGTGACCCGCTCTACCCGCCTTCATATGATGGGTGTCCGCTTCTCCCCCTGCGGACTGGCGGCTTTTGCCCGGATGCCTTTAGGCGAGTTTACCGACACGAGGGTCAATGCATCCGAGTTGAATGTCCTGTTCGACGATCATTTTGCAGAAATGTTGTGCGAAAAGGAGTCTTTACAGGAACGCATACATATAATAGATAGACATCTTATCGCCCGTCTGCCGGGACTCCAGCCGGTAGACCCGCAGATCATCCGGGCTACCGATCTGATCGTCCGGGCAAACGGGATGCTGCCCATACAGCAATTGACGGACAAATTGTACATCGGCCAACGGCATTTCGAGCGCAAGTTCAAACACATCACCGGCTATACTCCCAAAGAGTTCAGCAGAATCACCAAGTTCCGGTATGCAACCCGCGTATTAAGACAGATGAAGGGGGAAGATATGCAGCAATTGGCTATCGACTGCGGCTATTACGATCCGTCCCATTTCATCAAGGAATTCAGGAAGTTATCGGGGAGTAACCCCTCCGCTTTCATGGCTTTGCCGATACCGGAAGACGATCCGCTTACTTACATAGAATAAAGAAAGTCGATTTTTTACAACAGGAAGCGGGAAGTTTCCTTTATGTTTGCCGAACGAAATTAATACATCAGAACATGGAAAAAATCAAACAACAAGCAATCGATTTGCTAAATAAATGCGAAGTCTTAACCCTTGCCTCCATCGACGAACGGGGTTGTCCGCGTCCGGTCGTCCTGTCGAAGATTAAAACGGAAGGGATCGATACGATCTGGTTCTCAACGGGAACAAGCTCGGAGAAGACAAAAGATTTTATCAAAAACCCGAAAGCCGGAGTCGCTTTCTACGAAGGACACGACAGCGTTACGCTGACCGGCACAATCGAAGTGGTAAGCGATGTGGAAGAAAAGAAAGCCCTCTGGGTGGATTGGTTCTATGAGCACTTTCCCAAAGGGGTGGACGATCCGGAGTATTGCATTCTGAAGTTCACGGCTGAACAGGCAACGTACTGGATCGGCAATCAGTTTATCAAAGGAAAAATTTAACCGGTAGGTATCGGTCGAAAGATTGCTGCCAACGTTTTTCCGAAAAGCATGCACCCTCTTGGTAAAAAGCATGTATCCTTTTCGGAAAAACGTCGGCAGCTATTTTTTTAATCGTCCAGTTCTCCCTGGTTACGCATGTGTTTTCCGTCGCAGAACGGTTTATTCTGCGACAAACCGCAACGGCACAAAGTGACACGATTGCGGACAGGATAAACTCGTCCGTGCTCATCTTCTATCGGGATACCGCCTTTCACCCAGATAGGGCCGTGAACGCTGAGAGCCACGTCTTCGAGGATACTGATGCCTTCGGGCAGTTCCGGTTCGATACGTTTTCCGTCTTTCGTGACAGCTGTGAGACGTCCGCTGGGACAGTTGGCACATTGCTGTTTCACGATTTCAATCGTTTCGGCCGAGTCGCCCTCTTCCACTTGTTCCCAGGACGTACCGTGGGTATCACAGAAACGGGCCACAGCGCAAAGGCTTTCGGCGTCCAGCATATCAATCACCTTCCCTTCGTAGAGGACAGACATTTCATCGTATGTGTCATGACTGGCGGTCGTATCTCCTTTAAAGCCGTTTTTCTTATGCGTCCCGTCGCAGAACGGTTTGTTATGCGAACCGCCACAACGGCACAGATGATATACGCCTTCCGGAGCATACTTCTGTATTTCCTTATAACCGATGGAAGCACCTTTACGGTCGTTTACATAACGCAATTGGTTCAGGGGAATATCCCCGATCACTTCATAAGGCCCGTTGGGAAGAACCTTGATTTTCTTTTCACTATTAGCATCCATTACCTAAGTTGTTTTAATTTTATGTACTATTTAATAAACAACCGGCAAATGGGTTTGTTTAGGCATATCTCCGGAAAAACAATCCGGAAAGATCAGAAACCCAGCCCCAACTCAAACATAAAACGGAAACTATCGGTTGAGCCGAAGCAGGAATATTTCGTCGTAATCTTATTAATCAACGTCAGCCAGATACCTCCCCCGTAGGACGTATGCCATCTTTTGGATTGCTCTCCGGGAAACCAGACACGCCCGTAATCGAAACCGGCGAAGACACCATACTTCAGCGGGGTAAACGGATTCTTCAACTTCCCCATGTCCAGCCGAATGTCCGAATACTGGTAAAAAGATTGCTTTCCGATGAAACGGTTGTCCCTGTAACCACGCAATTCGGTGGATGCTGCCTGGTAAAACTCATACTTATTATTGAAAAGCTGCTGGGTTTTCGCCATCGTAGCCCAGGTAAGGCGGTCGGTTATTTTTACATCCAGTTCCACCGATGCTTCGGCGTAAGGGAAATTACGGCTTGCATCTTTCAGGTTCATCTTCCAACCTCCGGTAAGCGTCCCTCCCAGTTTGGGGATGAAGGAACAGATCTCTTTTTCCGTATGGAAGGAAAGTCCGAGGTCGATAAACAGGTTGGTTTTGAAGATACGATGATCCTCGGGGTAAAACTGGTTAATGAAACGGTCGTTGGTCTCCTTGGCTTTAAACATTTCCCAGGAAGCTTGCACGACCAACCTCTCCTTTTCGCTGAAATCCAGGTGGAAGGAAGGCGATAATTTGAACTGGCGGATATGCACGCGGTTATAGTTCTTCTTCGCATCCTTATAGCCCTCCGTATTGTTTCCGAAGCCGAAGAAATTGTAAAAGTTCCTCCGCGAGCTGATCGTTGCATCTATATTAAACGATTTCTTTCCGTCATAAGACGGAAAAATTCCCTGATAGACAAAGCCTTGTATATAGTTGTACCCGATACGGTGCTGGTAGGTAAAGGGTGAACGCTTGAAACCATACATCGTATAGGTAAAGAAGGTTCCGAGACTGAATCCCTTGTCCGAGTCGTAAATTCCCCAGGGAGTGAAAGACATCTTATGATGCTTTATCTTATTATAATCGTACTGATGAATCTCAGGGATATCCGAAAATACCTTTTTGACATGGGGCACGGTATCGAGGGCTGCCTTCCCCGACTCATATTCATAAACACGTATGTGGTGACCCGGTTCCATCCGGTAGGTATTCTTTCCTTTCCCGGCAATCAGGAAAACAGGCACCTCCTTGTTTGCCCTGCCACTTACTTCGAAACGGTCGTCACCCTCCAGGCCGTAGAGCCAGATCTCTTTTGTCTTTTTCCGGCTGTATTTCCGGTCGAACACCCGTTGCCCGGTCTGCTGGTCGTACATCTGTATGAACAGACTGTCCGGGTTATGGCGGTCGATCACGAAACGGTCTGAACGGTTGGTTCCCGTCAGCACCGGAGTTTGTTGCAACGAAGCAAAATAATTTTTTGCTATCACCTCCAGCTTCTCCCGCCTTTCCTTTATTATCCGGGTAATCCGTTTAATTTCTTTGTCTTCTATTCCTTTGGGAAGCCTTGAAAAAGCCTCGTCGATGATAGAGTCGGTAAGCGTCTGCCGGATAAATCGCGCCTGTCCGGTCCATACGGAAACGTCGCTTTGGGAAGTCAACGCCATATCCAAAGCAAAGCCCAACGTATTCTCTTTCCGGACACTTTTCGGGGAAGCGTCGTAATTGACGATGAAACCCAATCCCAGCACACGGAGCATTTGTTTGAACAAAACACCGTCTACCTTCGTAAAAGCGTGGTTACGGTCTATGACTATCGGGGCATAGAGGATGCTGTCTCCTTCGGAGCGGCCCAGCCAGTTCCAGTTTTCAGGTATTTTATTCCAGTCGCCTATCAGCATATCCAGCAGGCGTTCACGGATATAAAGCACCTGATCTACCTGAAAATTCTTGTTGGCCTGTATAGTATCCAACAATTCTTCCGTCAGGAGAATATTCGGACGGGTATTGAAATCCGGTACATCAATAACACTAACCAACTTATTTTCGATAGACGTCCCGTTGGCAACCGTATCGCGGGTCGAATGTTCCGGCAGGTAAAATATCCGCGAATTGTTTGAACTCAACCCCGACGAGCGTGCCAGATAATCGGCGGAAATAAAGGTATAGGGATTGATTATCGTATAGGCATCCCCGATAAACTGATCCAGGTAAGTATTTTTAAATACCTTCTTGTTATAGACTTCCTGGAAGAATTTCGACTCGATAAATGTGGTATATCCGCCTAACGGTTTCAAAAGACAGAGTTGTTGCTGGTTGTTTTCAAGCAATAATCCTTGAAAATCGGCAGCCTGTTCAACCACCTTCACCCCTCCCCACAGCGATTGCAAGGTAACGGCGGGAACGGTAATAGGGAGAGAATAAAGTGTGCGGTAATGCTCGCCCCACAGCTTATTATACAAATCGCTTTTGCGCGTGGCAGAAGGAGGGTAAATGGATTTTCGGACAAGAGAATCACCTTCGCCCACCCGTGGTAAGACAGAGGCCGTCATATCCGCAGAAAAGACAAACAGCATAACAAGAAAGACTATATAAGAAGCAGGACTAAGCCGCATTTTCATCATCATCAGATAATTAAACAGTAATTACATCCTACAGATAAACACCTGTATATATAAGTAACACATCAGGCATTTAACTTGTTTTATTCATACTGCCCGGCGACCTGTCCCAGTTTCTTTGCCATCTCTTAACAGCCTTCCTGTATTTAGCAAACTGTCAATTCACCCCATTCTTAAAGGAGCTGTACGTAGACTAATCAGTACCTGTCTTTTTTCATGCAACTGTCCGCGACTTAACAAATAACACTTCATTCAGATAAAGCCCAATAAAGTGACATTATAAGACTAAAAAAGAATAGAACGAATCACTCAAGCAATAAGATCTCCCATACGAAGCAAATTTGTCAATCTATTTGCAATGCTTATTTACTATGCTACAGAAAATAAAAATGTTATTCAACATACGATTTTAGCACAAAACTACTTTCAGGAAGACTCGATTAAACACTTATTAACCATTATCCTATTTAAAACAAACCTCCATTTCGTTTTAAACAAGTTTTTTGTTCGTTTTAAACGAAGTTCAAATTCCTTTAAAACGAAATGAAAAAGCATTTATCGGGAAGCAACTGTTAATTTTTGTATCCACAAGCATTCTGTAAGATAGATTTAAACCAGCGCACTCGTCACAAATAATCGAATAATAAAATCCTTATGCTTAATAAGCAATATATTTTATTACATTTTGTCAATTACAAATAAATACACAATAATTTGCATAACATTTATGGTCTTGAGCTATTTTTTTCCGTTCTTTGTTATGCAGTTGAATATTCATCCTTAATTATAAGCTTATGAGTTTTGCCGGCCATGTTTTCGATATGATACGAAGAAATAAGGAAGATCGCGAAAAGCTCAGCCAGCTTCGCGGGAAGGGAAAAGATATGCGTACCAAATATTCTTCCCATATCCCAAACATCAGTGTCGAAGAATATGAAAAGATCAACCAACAATTGAAAGAACGTGAAAAAAACGAACAAACCTACATTTCACGAATAAAACTATTTGCTTTAGCTGCTATCATAGCCATAGTTATGCTATCATGGATTCTATTCAAACTCTTTTCTTGGTAAAAACAGCAAATTATCAATGTCACTCCCCCGGCACAACCTTCAGGGCGGTCGTATGCTTGATCTCGTTCAACACGAAGGAACTCTGCATCTTTACGATGCCATTTACTTTGGTTAGTTTGTTAAAGACAAACTGGTCGTATGCGGCCAGGTCTTTAACAACTACCTTTAGAAAAAAATCGTAGATGCCGCCGATCGAATAACATTCCATCACCTCATCAATCTCTTGTATCTCTGCTTTGAAACGCTGGATATGCTCATCGTTGTGCACCGCCAGCGAAACATTACAGAAGACCACCAGCGGAAGTCCTACCTTCTTATTATCCACCAGCGCTACATAATTCCTGATATACCCCTCTTCCTCCAGCCGCTTCACCCGTTCGTAAACAGGCGTTTTCGAGATGTTCAGTTCCGCCGACAACTCTTTCATGTTCACTTTTGCATTATTCTGCAACGCCTGTAAAATCTTAATATCAATCTGATCCAGTAAAGCCATAGTATTTTTTCCTATTTTCGTTATCAAAGTTATTCCTAAAACATACAACGTCCTGTATTCACTCCAAATATAGGAATAATTCCTTATTTTAAATAAATCACCAGAACTGATTTACTAAATACATATATTTGCAGTACGATTTTCCTGAATTATTAATAGAAATTTACCGACAACATGGCAAAAACAAATCTGACTTACTGGTATCACCTGATCGCGATCATAACGGTTATTATCTGGGGTACTACATTCGTATCGACAAAAGTACTGATCCACCACGGGCTTTCGCCGGTCGACATCCTCTTTTACCGTTTCGCGCTGGCTTATATATGTATCTGGTTTATCTCGCCGAAGGTGTTGTTTGCCCGGAGTAAGAAAGACGAGCTTATGTTCGTTGCCGCCGGACTTTGTGGGGGATCAATCTATTTTATTACTGAAAACACGGCTTTAGGCATCACGCTGGCCTCGAATGTGTCGCTGATTATCTGTACAGCTCCTATCCTGACGGCATTTCTTTCGTTGCTTTTCTATCGGCAGGAAAAGATAAAGCCAAACCTGATATATGGCTCGGTCATGGCCTTGATCGGCGTAGCGTTTGTGGTGTTCAACGGTAGTTTCCTGCTGAAAATCAATCCGCTGGGAGATATGCTTACGCTAATTGCCGCATTGATGTGGGCGTTTTACTGCCTGATACTGAAACAGATGGGGAACCGTTATCCGACATTGCTGATTACGCGGAAAGTGTTTTTCTACGGGCTTGTCACGCTAACGCCGATGTTTCTGATTCATCCGTTGAATACGGATACCACGATCCTCTTCAACCCGATCGTGGCAGCTAACCTGCTGTTTCTGGGAGTGATAGCATCGATGCTTTGCTACATCATGTGGAACACGGCGGTAAAAGAGCTAGGGCCGTTCCGTACGGCAAATTATATCTATATCGTTCCGCTGGTGACGCTGATCACTTCGGCCATCGTGATTGATGAAATTATCACGGTCGTTGCCCTGATCGGTTCAGTGTTTATCCTGAGCGGGGTGTATATTGCGGAAAGAGGGTTTCGGTTCGGAAAGAAACAGAATTGTCCCCCAAATTGAGGGACAATATAAAAACTATTCTTATTTCAGTGCCTCAACCACCTTCGGCAGCATCGTCCAGATGGCATTTTCGCACTGGGCGGTGTAGAAGTTTCCGTCTATTTCAGATTTTTCGTCGGTGGCCAGTCCGGATTGGATGGCGGTTTTTGCCAGCGGATGTACGGCTACTTTCTTGCCTTTCGCAACACCTGAAATTTCAAACATCAACGCAGCTGCACAATGGCCTATCATCATCTTTCCTTTATCACCAAAGGCTTTGATGACAGCCAGCATATCCTGGTTGTACTGCTTTCCGGCGTTTTCGCTGAACACAGGAACGGCATCCCCACAACCGAACACTAAAGCGTCAAACTCGTCCTCATGCCCTTTCAGGTTGGCTACCACATCGTCCACCGTCAGCTTAATACCCGAATTAGTCTTAATCTCTGTCGTTTCGGCAACAGCAAATACCTTATAAGAAATTCCATTTTCAAAAAATGCTTCCAGATACTGGAACAAACCTGATCCGTTTACCGGATTTACTGCTAAAACTGCTACTCTTTTTGACATAATTGTAATTATTAAGTGAAACAATAGTTACCTTTCGTAAGTTTATTACCTTTGTGCAGCAAATGTAGACGTTCCGTGCGAAACAAACAAGAACGCACTCCGGGATAAGCTACTTACACAGAGGTAACTATTATTGAATTTCAGTTTGATAGAAAAAGGAAAAAAATGAAAAATTTTCACCCCACAGGAAATTGTCCGGTAAGGGATGTGCTCAGCCGGCTGGGCGACAAATGGTCGATGCTTGTCCTGACTACTTTGAGCGTGAACGGCACGATGCGTTTCAGCGACATTCACAAGACCATCGACGATATTTCACAGCGGATGCTGACCGTCACGCTCCGGACTTTGGAGGCCGACGGCCTGGTGCACCGCAAAGTATACCCCGAAGTGCCGCCCCGCGTGGAATACTGCCTCACGGAACTGGGCACAACTCTGATGCCACATATCGAAGCCCTTGTAAATTGGGCGGTCGGAAACATGGACGAGATACTGACGAACCGGCAGACTGCCGGGCAGTAAATCGCCGGAAGGACGGCGTTACAGCTTGATTTTCGCAATCAACTCCCTGACGACCGTTTTGAGTTCGGGCGGCCCGATAATCTCGGAGCGGTCGGCAATGGAGAGATACCAGCGACCGAATGCTTCGAGCGAATAGGTCTGGTATTTCTGGAGGTAATACTCTCCGTCGGGTTGCTCGTCGTAAAGTCCGTAAGTGTACTTGGAGACTTCCGTATCGCGTGCGACATCGCGGTGGACACGAAGTTTCACCTCGATATCGACTTCGGAATAATAGACTTGTTCTATCAGTTCGTTCAGCGGAGGATGTGCTTCCTCAAAATCGTTTTCGGTCAAAGATAGATGGACAATCCTTCCCAGGTGGAAAGTACGGTAATCCCTCCTCAACTTGCACCAGGCGAGGACATACCAGATGCCTCTCGAGAAAAACATGCCCTGAGGCTCGACCGTCCGTTCGGTGACCTGGTGGTTATAGCCGGCACGGTAGGTCATCAGTAATTGCTTCTTATTCAACAAGCCTTTCAGAAGCGGCTGAAGGACATTTCCGGGGATAGCAGGCGGTGCGCTGTAACTCCCCGAAATCCGGATGTACTGGTCGAAATGGTGAAGGATATCTTTTTCGGCTGTTTTCAGTACTGCACGTATCTTATCCATGCCACTGCGGAACAGTCCGTAGGTATCGCCGTCGGTCTGATGGCTGACAAGTTTCTCCGCCACCAGGAAAGAGAGAGCCTCCTCGGTATTGAACATCAGGGGCGGCAACTTGAAACCGTCCACCAGCGAATACCCTACCCCGGCCTCGCCACCGACAGGGATGCCGGACTCTTCAAGCGCACGTATGTCGCGATAGACCGTCCGGAGACTTACTCCGAACTGCTCCGCAATCTCGCTTGCCGTGACAACAGGGCGGGATTGCAGCTTGACCAGGATAGCGGATATTCGTTCCAGACGGTTCATTGTACGTGTTTCTTCAGTTGATTTTTTTACAAAGATATCAACTTTCCGGGTATCTGTCGAACGATTAGCAAATCATCGCCCGGATTGATTGGGGGATCAGGCGGATGATGCAAATGCCGTCGCCGGTAGGGCCTTCGGGGGAGTATTCGTTCATCCAGTCTTGCCAAAGTTCGCGCTTCAATTCCACGTCGGTGACAATCTCGGCCTTACCCGCAATCTGCATCTGGCCGCCTTCCAACGTAGCGTACATCACTTCGCAGCGCGGATCCTGACGGAGGTTCGCTAATTTCTGCGTGGTGGCTTCTGTCGCGAAATGGAGTTGCTGCAATGTTTGTCCAGCCAGGTTGTTCAAGGCCGAAAGACGCGGGCCTGTCTCGGCATTGCAGGTGGCGATGATGCCGTATTCAAATCCCTTGATAAACTTTTCCGCTTCTTCCACCTGCTCTTTCGTCATCCCGGAAACCTCTCCTAAATAATACAATTTTAATTCCATCTTCGTAGCTTTTTAATGTTTATACTCGAACTATGGGGCAAAGGTATGGGGCGGGGGTGACAACAGTATGTCAGGAGGAAGAGGATAATTAACTACAATACAGATTTTATTTCCACACTTATAATAAAAGCTATACCCCCAAAACAATATTAGCGTCAATATTCAGCTTCCGGCTTATGTCTCTGGCTACTTTCAACGTAGGTTCGCATTTACCGGAAAGATACTCACTAACCCGGGAAGGACTCACGCTCAACAGTTCCGAGAGCTTAGTTTGAGTAAGATTCATTTCATACATACGAAGTTTAAGAACGTCCACCAGCAACGGAGTTTCCACAGGAAAATGTTCTTCTTCATAATCAGCGACTAAATCAGACAGCAAATCCAACTCAAGGTAATTCTTGTCATCCGTAGGAGTGTTATTACTTACAACTTTCAGCAATTCTTCAATTCTTGCACAGGCCGCATCATACTGTTTTTTATCTTTTATCTTTGCCATAATTTACTTACAGTTTATACGTGTGTCTCACGAATACAAAATCCTAAATTTTGGAACAATCTATTTCATCGTATTCTTTATGTGTGCCGATAAAGCGGATGAAAACCTTCCTGGCGGCAAACAAGATTATCGCAACCAATCTATACTCATTGCCCTTAATATTGAAAACAAACCTGTCATTACCCACATAATCAACACTATTGAACGTTTGCTTTATATCTGCCAGGCATGACCAGTCACTCTTTTCCGTCTTTTTGTACCAATCTCTCAAAGGAACATCTGCGTCAGCATGCTTCTTAGAATATTCCCTCAGAGTAGCAAATGTGATTATTCTCATGATTACTTCTTTGCGACAAAGCTACCCACTATTTTCCAAATATCAAAACATTTTTCCAATATTCAGAAATAACTCTAATAAAAAACAGAGATTATCCATCAAGTAATATTTAGTTCTATTTCTTTTATATACATTTGCGAACAGGCATAAGCCTATAATAAATCATCTTACCATGAACGACAAATTAAACATTCTCTGGACAACCGACAATAAAGACACCATATTCAATATGTTAGCCATGTACACCCTCAACTCCAAAAAGAGAGGCTGGTGGCAGGAAGTGAATGTGATTCTTTGGGGAGCTTCCGTAAAGTTAGCCGCCCAAGACACACAGGTTCAAACGGAAATTCTGGAAATGCTTCAAACAGGTGTCACCGTCGAAGCCTGCCAAGACTGCTGCGAAAGGTTCGGAGTGAAACCTGTAATCGAGAAACTGGGAGTTACCGTCAGATATATGGGAGCTCCGCTAACCGAATATCTCAAAAACGGAGAAAAGGTATTGACTCTTTGATTTGTAAGATATACCTACAAAATAAACTTTATTTTTCACACCGAAATACACAACATTATGGAACTTCCTATTTTAAAAGACAAAAACATCTTCCCCACAAATGAAGTCCTTGCTGACGTTCTGGAGGCTAGTTTCCCTGCATTCGAAGCGTTCAGCGCATCGGCTGAAGCCGCCGGCCTGACACTCGAATGGAACTATTACAACGACGGGAAAGCTTGGTTGTGCAAAGTCCTGTCGAAGAAGAAAAACCTCGCGTGGCTGGTTGTCTACCAGAACTACTTCAGGACCACCTCCTACTTCACCGAAAAGCATCTGAACCGCATCGCCGACATGGAAATTACGGAAAGCATCAAAGAGGAATTCTACCGGGCGAAACCCAGTGGTAAACTCATCCCTATGAGCGTTGTCATCACCGAAAAAGAACAGGTGAAGGATGCCTTGTCGATGATACTTTTCAAGAAAGGATTAAAATAAACGCATATGCAACCTAACGAGATCATAAAGAAAAACATCGCCCCTTGCGGACTTCACTGCGGGGGTTGCTTTGCCTTCAACGGTGGCAACATACAGAAACACAGCACCGAACTCATCAAAAGCCTGGGTAACTTCGATGTTTATGCCCAACGCTTCGTCACCATGCTCGACGAACCAGTCTTCGAAAACTACCAGAGTTTCAAAATGATGCTGCATTATTTCTCGGAAGCCAAATGCAACGGCTGCCGCGAACA
Organism: Parabacteroides caeci; assembly: GCF_023656795.1. NCBI lineage: Bacteria > Pseudomonadati > Bacteroidota > Bacteroidia > Bacteroidales > Tannerellaceae > Parabacteroides > Parabacteroides caeci. The sequence continues at coordinate 7,507 of NZ_JAMOKT010000036.1, read as the reverse complement.
GGCATGTGCCCTGTTCAAAAGTTGCCATGTCAGGGATTGTTTCCGTGAGAAGGGTGTCGATTTTTGTTTTCAATGTACCTCTTTCCCCTGCGAACAAACCGGGTTCGACGAACATTTGCAAAAACGTTTCATCTCCATCAACGAAAAAATACGGAAAATCGGCATCGAAAACTATTACGAGGAGATAAAAGATGTTCCTCGATATTAGTTTTACTGCTTGACAAACAAGAGAATGACCAGCAAAGCATGCCTACCGGACAACTACAATATGTAAATATTAATATATAACTTATCTGATTTCATGAACAAAACATTACATATAGCTTCAGAACCATCAGGAATAGGTACAATAAAGTTATTTTTTAAAAGATCAGGCATCAACGACAAAGTCTTAGTTTTTGAAAATACACTTAAACATGCTTCTCTTTCCTCCATTAAAGATTTAAGTAATGAAGGACTGAAAAGACGATCACAATCTCTTGAAAAACTGATTGGGAAACATCATTTTCCTGACAGTCATCTGATAACTTTACAGGACTTCATAAAATATGATTTCGATAAATACGATAATATCGTTGTTTGGCATGGAAATGATGTTAATGGACGACTCTTTTTTTATATGGCTTGCTCACTAATCAAAGGTCAGTTATATGAAGCCGACACCACTGAAATAAAGGTTTTATTTCCTCATCTTGAACAAAATCCATTTATATTGCCGCTAGCATGTTGCTCTATCGATAATATAGCTGTTTTATATGATAAGATTAAGCACATATCAGATAATCAAAAAAAAGAGTACGCTTTACTTTGGGAAAAATGGTCGCAATCGGATGCTCCAATAAGAATTATCAATAAAGAGAATGCAATCCAGGAAGTGGAAGAAGATTATTTTGACGAATCTATTCTCTCCAATTGTACTAACGAATTCCGAAATGTAGCACGAGTTATAGGAGAAACTTTATACGGCAGCAACTTTCTCATAGGTGACTCATTTCTCCACATAAGAGTCATCGACTTAATCACTCGCAAGAAGTTATCTGCACAAGAAAACGAAAAATTCACACAAGAAATAGCAGCATCTAATCTGTCGGATAAAAACAAAATCGTTATAAATGGAGTAAATGTAACCGAGTTAAGGTTTTTCTCTATCAAGAAACTATAACCAGGTGTCAGATATCGGATGATACTATAAAAAATGTACCTTTGCCCATCATGAAGAAATTAGTAATTGTCGGATGCGGACGGCTGGGCGGCATCGTCGCCGAAGCCGTTATTAAGGGCATTTTGCCTGAATATGATTTAGTAGGTGTCTATTCCCGTACGGTATCGAAGGCCGAAAGCATGGCCGCCCGGATGCAGGAACAGGGAAAACCTTGCCTAGTGTGTACAACCATAGCGGATTTGCTGGCGCTGAAACCCGATTACCTGGTGGAAGCCGCCTCCCCTGCCGCCATGAGGGAATTGGCTATCCCCACCCTGAAAAACGGTACTTCAATCGTAACCCTTTCTATCGGAGCGCTTGCCGACGACGACTTCTACCGCGAAGTCTCGGAAACAGCCAAGGCACACGGCACGCGCGTCTACCTGGCCTCCGGAGCAACCGGCGGTTTCGATGTGTTGCGAACGGCTTCCCTGATGGGAAATGCCACCGCGAAGTTTTTCAACGAAAAAGGCCCCAACGCCCTGAAAGGCACGTCCGTCTACGACGAATCGTTGCAAACAGAACAACGTACCGTCTTCTCCGGAAGTGCAACAGAGGCCATCAAGCTCTTCCCGACTAAGGTCAATGTCACCGTTGCCGCCTCACGGGCTTCGGTAGGCCCCGGGAACATGCAGGTCACAATGCAGTCCACCCCCGGATTTACGGGCGATACACAACGGGTAGAGATCAGGAACGACCAGGTACATGCCGTAATCGACGTCTACAGCGCGACAGCCGAGATAGCCGGTTGGTCGGTAGTGAATACGCTGCTGAACATCACCTCACCCATCGTCTTTTAAGAGGTTCATAAACAATCCTTACCGAAAAAACAGTCATTATGGAAACCAACTATCAGAAATTCCTGTCGGGAGAATATTGCAACCGCCTGGATAAAGAAGTGTTTGATATGATCGTCCGTAACAAACGGTTGCTTGCGGAATTCAATTCGACCGACATTTCAAACAGCGAAGCAAGGACAGCTTTGCTGCATGAACTATTCGGTCGCGTCGGAAAACATTCAAGAGTCGATATAAACTTCCACTGCGAATGCGGTAAACATATCTTTATCGGGGATAAAGTGATTATCAACATGAACTGTACCTTCCTCGACAACAATTATATAACGATAGGAAATAACGTCCTGATAGCTCCCAACGTGCAACTCTACACTGCAACCCACCCGGTAAGTGCGTCCGAGAGATTTGTGGAAGACTGGGATGAAAACTCGGGAGAGCTGTTCTTTCGTACAAGAGCGCTGCCTATCACGATAGGAAACGATGTCTGGATTGGTGGCGGAGTAATCGTACTGCCCGGCATTACTATCGGCGATAACTGCGTAATCGGTGCCGGAAGCGTTGTCACCCGGTCAATACCCTCCAACAGCCTGGCGGTCGGGAATCCCTGCCAGGTTGTCAAAACGATATAAAAACATAGGGCACGCGGATAAAACACTGATAATTAATATTTTTCAGCGGTTATCCGTGTGCGACCTATTCCAACTCTGTTTATTTGCAATTGGCTGAAAGGTTTGCCAGCACTTTCTCACTCAGACGGTCAAAAGCCTGGCGCGTACGTCCTGTCGAGACTTGCATGCAACGTACATGCGGATGGTTCAACAGGTGGCTGTCTCCCAATGCTCCGGCAGTATCGCAGAAGCAGAGGTTGTCGCCTTCGAGCCATTTCATGAAGGGAGCCTCGTCCCAGGCCGGAGACAAACCGGTATTAAACAGTATCTTTTTATTGCCCAACTGCCCGAATTCGGCTTCATGCAACAGGACGGTGTTCTTATTCAGGCAACAGAAAACGGCTTCGCTCTGTGACAACAGTTCACCAAGCGGCAGGAAACGGTAGCCCTTCCCGCGTGCCGCCTCTTTCTCGCTCCGGGCGAAATAGGCAACATCAGCCCCGAAGAACTTCAAGGCATCCGCTATCATGCCACCGGACTTACCCAGTCCTACGATACCGACTTTCATCCCAGTAATCTCACGGGGAATATCGTCCCACGCCTCCTGCTCAAAACCATGCAGGCAACGCACCAGTTCGCTGATCACATACTCCACTACCCCTTCATCACCATAATCGCGGATACCGGTGACAACGATACCCTGTTCGTTCGCATAACGGATATCAACATTCGCGCTTTCCGGCGAGTAAAGCGAGCAACACATCCCGATATACCGGACGTTCGGACACTTTTCCAGTGCCGCCCTCCCAATCCGCGAGGTGTAACTTAGCAAAACAGCGTCCGCATCCCCGATACGGCTTGCCACCTCCTCATCGCCGGAGGGTATATCGTCGTACATAATAACTTCTTTCGCAAAATTTTGCAATTTCTTTTCTGCTGATGGAATCAGGCTTACAGGCTCTATCGCCACAAGTTTCTTAAACATCGGAATTTCTACTTATTATATTTTTAAAAGACTAAATCACAATTCTGTTCTACGCCATTCACTTCAGCGCCTAGCTTCTTATAAAAATCAATAGCCGGATGGTTCCAACCCGACACCTGCCAACGCAATTTATGGCAACCTGTTTCTTTCGCATGGGAAATAACCTTCTGTATCAAAGCCGAGCCCAGACCTTGCCCTCTGAAATCAGTTTTCACATACAAATCATCCATATACAATGATTTACCTATCCAGGTATAATAACAAAAGAAATAAGTTGCATAACCAACGATTTGATTATCGGACGTCTCCGCCACAAAGCAATTAAAATAATCTTTTTCGGCCACCATTCTTTCTACCGTATTTGTCATCATTTCCGGTAAATTCTCAAATTCGGCAAGTTCTTTAAACAAAGCATTAATCTGATTGAAATCCGAGGTTTCGGCTTTCCGTATATTTATTTCCATGATTTTACTGTCTTATTTATATCTAATCTTCGCATTGCACGTCTGTAAAAGTATGAAATTTATTCGAAAAGTCACCTTCCCCCTTTTGTATTTCACCCGGATAAACAAGAATAGGTTATATATCGAAAACTTATCCTACCTTTGGGAACATGGAAACAAAGAAAGCTACAATCAGCAAAATCAACGTTGTTGTCGACATGAAAAAAAAGAACTTGAACGAAATGAGCAACGAGGAACTTTGGCAACTGTTCCCTATTATACTGTCGCCCCATAACCCGGAGTGGCCCGGACGTTACGAAACAGAAAAAGAGCTGCTCGTAAAAACCATCGGAGCGGAAAACATCATCCGTATCAACCATATCGGAAGCACTGCCATCCCCGGTCTGACAGCCAAACCGACGATCGACATTTTGCTGGAGATACAGCAGGAAACCGATTCCGCCCGCCTCATCCCAACTATCGAGTCAGCAGGTTATATCTATTGCCACAAACCCGACAACCCGCCTCCCCACATGATGTTTATGAAAGGATATACGCCCGAAGGATTTAAAGGTCAAGCCTTCCATCTCCACATAAGATACTCCGGTGACTGGGACGAACCTTATTTCCGCGACTATCTCCTCGCCCATCCCGATACGGCCAAGGCCTACGGCGAGTTAAAGGTCAAACTACAAAAGCTATACGAACACGATCGCGACAGCTACACCGATGCGAAAACCGATTTCATCCGGGAGATAACAAACCGGGCAAAAGAACAGATTACTTATCTCACAAACACGAAATAAATAATGAAGACCAAAGAGATTATATGGTGGATACTTCTGCTGGTCGTCATTGATCAGGCGACAAAGATTGTAATCTATCATTTTTATATGGATACCCATTTTGAAATTATCCCCTCGCTATTCGAATTCAGTCCGGTATTCAACGACAAACACAGCTACGTCAACTATCTTCTGAACCAGAAACTGAATATCAATATGGGCTTCTGGATCCACATGGTCATCTTCGCCGTGGCCGAATGTATCATACTGGCATTATACATTTTCCTCAGAAGCCTATCAAAAAAAACAAAGCTCCTCGACACCGCCATTACCTTTCAAATCGCGGGACTGATCTGTGCTTTGCTCGGCAATATCGTCTGGAAAAAGGGGGTATTGGATTTCATTTATCTCAAGCCCCTATTTATTTTCGATCTGAAGGATTTATACAATAACTGTTTTGTTGTTTTCCTTCTTATATATGTACATAAGTACAGGGAAAAAGTAAATACGACAAAAATAAAAGAGGTCATCAACCTGCTCCGCAACAGATAGAAGAGGCTGACGCACAGGAAGCAATCGAAACGAAAACGAATTTGGCCGGATTGGACAACTCCCGATCAGTATAGATTGCCTACTTTTGTCCCTAAAGAATCAGAAGTATGCGAAGCAGTACCGAAAATATCTATCAGGAAAAGGTGAACCAGGTAATCGATTACATCAGCGCTAACCTACACCAGCCGTTACAGCTGGATGTAATAGCCGAAAGGATCTGCATATCCCGGCGGCAGTTGCTCCGCATCATGCGCTCCGCCCTCAACGAATCCCTCTATGCCTACATGGCCAGGCAGCGGATGGAACGGGCTATCATGTATATGCAGACGGAGGAAATGACACTTGCCGAGCTGGCCGCACGGGTAGGTTACGACAATCCGCAGTCGTTCTCGAAAGCCTTCAGGAAGCTATTCGGTATCTCGCCGAAAGCCTATATCAACGAATTGAACGCCCGCTTGCAGGAATATGTGAAAAGCAGCGGCGGCAAATACGAAACCGCCTCTTCGGAAATCTGTGAGGAGGAAGATCTGAATCTGATTTATATCCGCATCGTGGGACAGTACGGAGAGGAAATGCCTTACAAAACGGCCTGGGACAAACTGATGAAGTTCCTGAAAGAAAAGCAGGCACTATCCGCCGCCACCCGCTTTATTGGTCTGAGTTTCGACGATCCGAACGTCACCATAGCCGGACAATGCCGCTTCTACGCCTGTGCAACGATAGATAAACCGGTCGAAGCGGTAGGCGTCTTCGGCACACTCCGACTGCGGAAAGGGAAATATGCCGTTTATACGTTGAAAGACAGTTATTCCAACCTACAGGAGTTTTACAACAACATCAGCGTCAGCTTCAACCACACTATCCGTCACGGGATGCTTTTCGAGGAATACATCCATTATACCGGAACGGACAGCGAAGCGGCTCTAACCAAGATTTACATACCCATAAAATAAGATCATCATGGAAACGAAATACATCACCCTGACGAAGGAAAATATCGCAACCGAACATATCTGCTGCGCCTTCTCCGACAAAAAATGCAAGGAAAGTTATGAACTGAAAAAGGAATGGCTCAGGAAAGAGTTTGATAACGGATATGTATTCCGCCGTCTTGACGAACGCGCCAAAGTATTTATCGAATATGTTCCCGCCGAAAAGGCATGGGTTCCCGTTGATGCCCCCGCTTATCTGATGATAAACTGTTTCTGGGTTTCAGGGCAATATAAAGGATGTGGACATGGAAAGGCCCTGCTGCAATCCGCCATCGACGATGCCAGGGCACAGGGAAAAGCGGGGCTGGTCACCGTAGCGGGTACATCCAAGTTCCATTTTATGAGCGACACCAAATGGCTTTTGCACCAGGGTTTCCAAACGGTCGAAAAACTGTCCGACGGTTTCAGCCTGCTGGCTTTGAAAATCGACTCCGAAGTCCCTGACCCGTCGTTCAAAACAAGCGTGCGAAGCGGAGAATGTGAGGAAAAGAACGGCGTGGTCGTCTATTACACCAACCGTTGCCCATTCACGGAATTTCATGTGCGCGGTACACTGGCAGAGGTGGCCGAAAGGAAAGGTATACCGCTTAAAATCATCAAACTGGAGACGATGGAACAGGCACAAGACGCTCCTACCCCAGCTACCATATTCACCCTTTTCTACAACGGGAAGTTCGTTACGACTGACGTCAGCGTATGTATGGAGAAACGGTTCGAGAAGATTGTCGGGATTTAATCGCCCGTCTGCCAACGGATGAGTTACCCGAACAAATCGGCGGGAAACTCTAATTCGAGTAACAGCAGCTTCGCTGGGAGACCTTCGGTATAACCTATCAGACGTGCAATACCGAAACTCAATAGGATGCCGATTAACACAATCACTGTATATCGCTGTAGCAAATTATAAAACATTGAACTACACATATAAATATAAACTCAACAACTTATAATTTACTTTTATAAATACAGAAACTTATATGCAATTTGAAGTCAACAAGGAACTAGTCAAAACAATAATAAGTTATGCGAATCAGGAGTTGGCGACCTGATTCAAAGATTAAAAATTAACATAAGAAAGTAGAGCAATTGCCAATTTTCCAAAGGAGTGTACCAACAGCCCTTTGGTAGCTCTTACTTTAGACGC